>JAPLJV010000034.1 GCA_026388415.1 Deltaproteobacteria bacterium
CCCGACCCGGCGGCGCGGGAATTTGCCGCCGAGGTGTCGCCCCTCCAGGTCATCGCCGACAAAATCCGTGCACTGACACGACCGGAGGACATCTCCCAGGTCATGCAGCAGGTGGAAGGGCTCCTCGATCAGTCGATCGCCACCGAGGGCTACGTGATCCGCGAGCCAAGCTCACCCTTTGACGCCGATCATTGGCTTGATCTGAGCAAAATAGACTTCGAGAAGCTGGCCGAGAAGTTCAAGACGGGCCGCAAGCGTACCGTGAATGAGAAACTCAAGGGGACCGTGGCGCAGAAACTTATGGCGATGGTGCGGCTTAACCGCACACGCATGGATTATATGGAGCGATTTCAGGCGATGATTGATGCCTACAATGCCGGTAGCCTCAACGCCGAGGAGTTCTTCCAGCAACTCATGGCCTTTGCCCGGAGCCTGAATGAAGAAGAGAAACGTGGTATGGGCGAACAACTGGATGAAGAAGAACTGGCGCTCTTCGATCTCTTGACCAAGCCGCAGATTGAACTGAGCGAAGCGGATCGGGAGAAGGTCAAGGCTACGGCCAGGGAGTTATTGGCCACACTCAAACAAAGTAAACTGGTGCTCGATTGGCGCAAGCGTCAGCAGGCCCGTGCCGAGGTACGTGTGACCATCGAGAAACTGTTGGACCAGGGCTTGCCGAGGGTCTATACGCCGAAACTGTTCGAGCAAAAAACGACGGCTGTATTCCAGCACGTCTATGATGCCTACTACGGTGCAGGGCGCAGCATCTATGCGGCGGCATGAAGTGTTGCTTTCACGCCGCCGGTATGTTAGCAAGTGAGAAATTATCTGCGGCGTTTTTCCGGCAGAAGCAAATTTTCCGAGGTGATTTAATTATGGCTGAAATTGTTCCGTTTAAGGCGTTAAGACCCCAAAAGCAATACGTAAAGGCGGTGGCTTCTCATCCCTATGATGTGGTCAACCGGGAAGAGGCGCAGAAGATAGCGGCAGACAATCCCTTGAGTTTTCTCCACGTCGAGAAATCCGAGATTGACTTGCCTGACGATATTGTCGCCCCGGATAATGCCATCTATGAAAAGGCCAGAAGCAATCTCGACAAGCTGATCCGGGACGGGATTCTGTTTCAGGACAAGAAGGCTTGCCTTTATATCTATGCCCAGGAAATGCGGGGCAACCGGCAATTCGGCATTGTCGGCGGCGTCAGCATTGCCGAATATGAACGGGGAACGATCAAAAAGCATGAGTTGACGCGCGAGGATAAGGAACTCGACCGGACCCGTCATGTCAACACCGTCAACGCCCATACGGGGCCTGTTTTTATCACCTATCGGGCCCGGCCGGCGCTCAACCGTCTGGTGGCGGACGAGGTGGCCAAGCCGCCGGAATACGAATTTACTGCCGAGGACGGTGTCTCACATGCCGTTTGGATACTCGATGCTGACGATAAGATCAAATTCATTGTCCGGGAATTTGCCGAGATCGGTACTCTTTACATCGCTGACGGCCACCACCGGGCGGCGGCGGCAGCGGCGGTGGCCAGGATACGGAGAGGACAGACCCCTTTAGCCCCCAGTACCGGGTATGAAAATTTGCTGGCCGTCCTCTTCCCCCATACGCAGCTTCACATCATGGACTACAACCGGGTGGTAAAAGATCTGAACGGGTTGAGCGCTACCGAGTTTCTGGCGGCTTGCGGCAAAGATTTTACGGTGTCCGGCGATTTTCAGGCGAAATCGCCTCATCGGGTGCACGAATTCGGCATGTATTTGGGCGGCAGTTGGTATAAGCTGGTTGCCAAAGCCGGCGCTTATGATAATGCCCAACCCATCAGCCGTCTTGATGTTTCCGTCCTTCAGGATAATCTCCTGGCGCCGATTCTGGCAGTTAATGATCCCCGAACAGATCAAAGGATCGCTTTTGTCGGCGGTGTGAGAGGAATGCCGGAATTGGAGCGGCTGGTAGATGAACATAAGTTTGCCGTGGCCTTTGCCCTGTACCCGCCGACCATAGATCAGTTGATGGCCGTGGCTGACGCCGACGGAATCATGCCCCCCAAATCCACCTGGTTTGAACCGAAATTGCGTAGCGGTATCTTCACGCATCTTTTGGATTAGCGCGTTCATCGGGTTTAGCAAGTTAAGTAAATTACGGGTGCAGCATTGTTGGAATGGTCTGTTGGCGCTGATGAAACCATAGACGATATTGCGGGCGGACGACTGAAGATCCTGCAAAAGGCCAGGGGATACCGGTTTTCTTTAGATGCCCTTCTCCTGGCTCATTTTGTTGACTTGCAGCCGGGCGATCAGGTGCTGGAAATGGGCGCCGGCAGCGGTGTAGTGTCCCTGATCCTGGCCGATCGCTGGGCGGGGACAGCCATAACGGGCATTGATATTCAGGAAGAATTTGTGGCTATGGCGGCAAGGAGTGTCGTCATAAACGCGCTTTCGCAAAAAATTGCAATACGCCGGATTGACGTCAGAAAGGTCAGCGCCGCCTTTGCCCCCGGTTCCTTTGATGTGGTTGTTGCCAATCCCCCGTATCGCAAGATAAATTCCGGCCGGATCAATGTTAACCGCCAGAAGGCGTTAGCCAGACATGAGATAACCGGTGCCATCAGGAGTTTTTCAACGGCGGCCGGTTATGTCCTGAAACCGGCGGGACGGGCCTGTTTCATTTATCCGGCGACCAGGATGGTGGAGCTGCTGTGCTCCCTGCGAGAGGCCCTTATTGAGCCCAAGCGCTTACGGATGGTTCATTCCCATCAGCATGATACGGGCAAGTTTGTGCTTGTGGAGGGCGTCAAAGAAGGGGGAGAGGAGCTCTCGATTATGCCTCCGCTTTTCATCTATGAAAAAAAAGGCCTCTATTCGTCAGAAATGGCCGGTATTTTCAAGGAGCTTTCTTCTCCCGGGATCGCCGCCAGGTGATTTCCTTGGTCATCACGCGCCGGACGATTTCCTTCAGTTCCTGATCCGCCAGGGTGTCTAAGCAGGTGTCCATCATTTTTTTATCCCTTTCTTTGAGCGGAACGGCTAATAAATTGCGGAAGCCGGGCTCATTGGCCTGATCCGGGAATGCCGGGAGCTGACCGATTACAAAACGGATGTCCTTAATCGCCGACTTCCCCAGGACGTTGTTCACTTTGCCGATGATTTCCTCTTTGAGGAAATGCAGTTGCTGCATCCAGACGGAATTGGCCACCTTAACGAGCAGGATCTCCCTGCGCAGATGCTCCGGCCGGGACTGGGAGGCAATCTGCGGACCGACGGCCTTCCCCCAGGCTTCAATCAACCGGCGGTCCTCCAACCGGAAGGGGACGTGTCTTTTCCGCAACGCCCGGGCCAGGATTTCGTCAATTCTTTGCAGTTTTGGTAGTGGTCTTCTGCGCATACTGTTCTTTCTCAAAACTCAGGATTTACCGCTCCTCAAGTGCCCGCAGCTCGACGTCGGCCTGGCGCAATCGCTCGGCAATGGCCGAGGCCAGACGGGCAAATATCTGGACGCCCAGAACGGGATCGGAGCGGGACTGCTCGTTGAAGCGAGTGCGGGACAGGACGTAGATGTCGGTGGCGACCTTCGCCTCTACATCCGCCGTACGTTTCCCGCGATCCAGAAAAGAGATTTCGCCGAAGAAATCCCCGCGACCAATGGTGGCAAGGTGGTGGTGTTTTCCCCCTTCCAGAGGCAGCAATATCCTGACGCTGCCGCGGCGGATCAGGAATAGTTCGTCCCCATCGCTCCCACTGGGGAAGGCCCGCTCTCCCGGTGCGAGAGAAAGTTCTCCCATACAGGCGGCCAGCCTGCTGAGCGTCCGTTCATCAAACTCGCGTAACAGTTCGAAGTCCTTCATCTCCAGCCGATTTTCCTCGCTCTTCTTCGGACTTCCCGCCGCCTCCAGGATGCGTTCCTCCATCCATTCCAAGGCGCCATCCAAAGTATCCGCAATCATGACGCCGCCCCCCGCTCCGGCGACGCCTAACTGGACTAAGTAGTGTTCGAAATTCCGTTCTTCCAAGAGACCCGAAGGCATACCGCTGAACAGCAACTGACCGCCGCGCTCCGCCAATTGGGCATGCATCTGCTCGAAGAGATGCGCCGCCGTGTAGTCCATGGACTGGACGCGGCGCATATCGAGGAGGATGAAAAGCTTCGTTCGCAGGTCGGGCTCCAACTGGGTATAAAGTTGATCCGTAGTGCCGAAGAACAGGTTTCCCTGCAGTTCGCAGAAGACCCCCCGGTCGCCGCTATTATTCAGTATCTCCCGTTCGGTGGAGAGACGACGCGTCTTGGAAGACATTTGATTCAGATAGAGCTTGTGCCGGATAACAGAGCCCCGGATCTGATCCCGGATGAAAAGCAGGATGGCCAGCGCTACTCCTACCCCCGCTGCGGCGATCAGGTCCACAGTCAGCGACACCAGGATCACACCGGCAATGACGGCGAAATCCTGTCTTCCGGCCGGATAACGCAGCATGCGGAACATACTCTTGTCGAACATCCGCCAGGCGATGACGAGCAGGATGCCCGCCAGGGCGCCAATGGGAACCCAAGCGATCAGCCGGCTCAAAAAAAGCAGGGCCAGAATGACAAAGCCTCCTTCGATCAGGCCGGAGCGTGGGGTTCTGCCGCCGCTGGTCAAGTTAACCAGCGTGGGGCCCATCGTTCCGGAGCCCGGCATGCCTCCGACCAAGAAGGATGCGAAGTTACCGATCCCCTGCCCGATGAGTTCCCGGTTCGAGTTATGCCGACTGCGGGTCATGGCATCGAGTCCCACGCACGTCTTCAGTGTATCTATGGAAAGCAGCACGGAAAGCGTCAGAGCCGGGACAATAATGATCTGAACGGAAGACAGATTGATAGATAACAGGGAACCTGCCCGACCGGTAAGGACACCGAGGAAGGAGCCGGAGGTCTGGATCGGCCCGATGACGAGCGGGTTGCCGGGCAGGGTCAGGAGCGCCGGCAAAAACATGGCCAGCCCGAAATAGGAGGCAATGCCGCCCGCAAGACCGATAATGGCGGCCGGCGCTTTGCGCGTGAGGCGGGGTGCTATTCCCATCAGGACGATGGTGACGATCCCGACCGCCAGTCCTTCCCATTTCCAGAGCGCCGGGGAGATCAATCCCAGGGCGAGGGAGGTTCCCTTCGGAAATCCGAACAGCTTCGGCAACTGCCCCAGGGCAATAAGCAGCCCTACCCCGGAGAGGTACCCGCTTACGACCGGGTAGGGGATGAACTTGATCAAACGCCCGCCGCCGATGACGCCATAGCAGACCTGAAACCCGGCGGCCAGCAGAGCGGTCAGGGCCAGCAAAGGCAGAACGTCCTGGGGAGCGAGCGGCGCTCCGGCCTTGCCTCCCAGCAAGCCCGCAACAAGTGCGGTGAGAACGGCTGCGGCCGGTGCGCAGGGGGCCGATATCAGTCCGCCTGTCCGGCCGAAAAACGGCGCCGCCAGGCCGAGAGCGGCGGCGCCGAGAAACCCGGCCATGGCTCCCATCCCGATATATTCCGGCCCCAGCGCCGTGTAGGTGAGGACTCCGAAGGCGATGGAAGAGGGAAGAGCCACCAGCATGGCTGCCAGCCCTCCCCAAATGTCGCCGGCCCACGATGAAGTTGCCTGTTTTACCTGTCCGGTTTGAACATCCATTTTCGTCACCTCTACCTGCTAAATTGTTACCCGCGGCGCCCCTGTGCGGGGATTTTGGTCCACCAGGACATCAGCTTCGTAAACTTCCCCGATGTTGCTTGCCGTTATGACCTCGGCGGGCCTTCCCAGACTGTGTATTCTTCCCCCGCGCAGGAGGATGACGCGGTCTGTGTACCGGGCGGCCAGGTTGATGTCGTGAGTGACGACCAGAACGGTTAAGTCCTTTTCCTTGTTCAGTGTTTTTATGAGATCCAGGAGGGCAAGCTGATGTTTGATGTCCAGAAAAGCCGTGGCTTCATCAAGGAGCATAATTTCCGACTGCTGGGCGAGCGCCCGGGCAATCAGCACCCGTTGTCTTTCCCCGCCGCTGAGGCGGTTGATCAAGCGTCCCGCAAAAGGCAGGGTGTCCGTCCTGGCCATGGCTTCCTCAACTATCAGATTATCATTGCCGCCTTCAAAGTGGAGGCCTCCTGAATGGTGATACCGGCCCATCATGACGATTTCCCGCACCGTGAACGGGAATACCAGGGAAAACTCCTGAGGCACGAAGGCCATGATGGCGGCCAGTTCCCGGCGGCTTTTTTTACGGATGTCACCGCCCCGCACGAGCATTTCCCCTTGCTGGGGCACGAGCAGGCCGGCGATGACCTTAAGCAGGGTGGTTTTTCCCGAACCGTTGGGGCCGATGATGCCGATGATTTCGCCCTGCCCTACCTCAAAGGACACTCCCTTCAATACCCCTCTCTTTCCATATCCGAAGTCAATCTCTTTGAGTTGCAGGATGGGCATGATGGGGAAGTTCTCCAGTTTGTTAAATTGCCGCTTCAGGCGATGTCTTCCTGGCGTAATAAGCTGCGCCCAAAAGAGGAGCGGCTTGATTGAGAACCACGTGGACCGGTATTTGCGCCACCATTTCCGACAGACGGCCTTTGCGTCGGAAGGCGTCCATGAAGGCCGGCTGGTTGAAAAACGGCAGGATGCGCGGAGGCAGTCCGCCCGCCACATAGATGCCGCCCGTGGCCATGAATCTCAGCGCCATATTGCCCGCCTCGGCCCCCAGCGTGGACACAAATATCTCCAGCGCTTGAACGCAGATCAAGGACCGGCCCTCTGCGGCCAGGGCGGCTGCGACGATGAGCGGCGTGGCATCTGCGGCGGTGGCCACCCTCTCGGCAAGGCCGGGGAGGTCATCGGCCGGATCGTTTTCCTTCAGAAAACGGTAAATATCCGGCAACCCGCGGCCCGTGCAGACGCGGTCGTAACTGACATGTCCCCAGCGTTGACTCAGGTGGCGGAGAAGTTCGGTTTCCGTCCCATTGTTGGGGGCAAAGTCGCCGTGACCGCCTTCGGATGCGTAGCTTTGATACCGCCTTCCATCCCAGATTAGAAATGCCTCGCCAAGACCGGTGCCGGCGGCAATGACGGCCATGTTGCCCTGAGGAACGGGCTTGCCCCTGTTCAGGGTGCGCAGATCCTCAGGCGGTAGAAAGGGCAGGGCGTGAGCGGTAGCCAATAGATCGTTGATGATGCCGACCGACGGAATATTCAGGGCGGCGGCCAGTTTCTTCCCGTCAATCAGCCAGGGCAGATTCGTAATAGCCACCCGGTCTCCCAATACCGGTCCGGCGACGCCGAAGCACGCCCGCTCCACCTTTCCGGCCTTGACCTGGCCGATAAATTCCCTGACGATGGTTTCCAGATCCGGATACCGGGCGTTCTCGAAGGTCATCTCGGCCAAAGGCTGTGGCGGTTGAGCATCGTTGCCGCCAGTGGAAAAAATCCCCAGGCGGGTCTTGGTACCGCCTATATCACCCGCAAGCAACATGTTGATATTCTCCCCGTCCTTCGACAGGCTCAGGATGAGCGGACTACATATACCGCTCGTGGTGAGCTTGTCGAACCATCATAAATGTCCACCGCCGAGCTACCCTCAGGTCGCCTGGATTTCATCGCGCAGCCACTGCAGGTAATCTGCGCTGCCGGCCGTAATGGTCAGGGCGATTATTTCCGGCACTTCGTAAGGATGGAGGACCTTGATAGCCTGTTCCAATGCTGAGAAAAGATCCTGCCGGCTTTTGATCAGGCACTGCCATTCCTCCGCCTGCTCAATCTTTCCCTGCCACCGGTAGGTGCTGTGTACCGGTCCCACAATCTGCACGCAGGCGGCCAGTCTTTTCTCAACTAAGGACGCCGCTATTTTTTCGGCATCGTCCTTACTGGCCGTGGTCGTGATGACCTGGATATATTGCTCCATAATCTGCCTCTCCAACGTTGGTCCTTCGACAGGCTCAGGATGAGCGGGCTGTATATACCGCTCGTGGTGAGCCTGTTGAACCATGCGCCGGGTTACGAAGTTGCCGCGTACATCATGATGGCTGCCGCCTGGGGGAGGCTCAGCGATTCCGCCCGGCCCGCACCCGGGATGTTCCATCTTTCATCAGCCAGCTCCAGCAGATCCTCCGGCAGTCCGTGACTTTCGCTGCCGAAGAGCAGGGCTGTTGGTTGCGGGCAGGGATGAGGCGACGTCCCGTTTTTTACATCGCCGGCAACCAGCAGAAAATTTTTCTTGAGCGACGGAATCACGTCCGCAAAATCTACCTCCGGGACAACGGCAAGATGGAACAGGCTCCCCATCGAGGTCCTCACCACCTTGGGATTGGTGAAGTCAACAGAATCGGCGCTGAGCAGGAGCGTTCCGATCCCGAACCAATGGGCGGTGCGGATCAGGGCGCCCAGGTTATTGGGGTTATTCATCCGGTAAGCCAGGATGATATGTTCCGCTGGTAAAGTTGGTAAATGGGAAACGTCGGGGCAGAAAGTCGGTTCGGCAACGGCCATTATTCCCTCGGAATTTATGTCCTGGCTTAATCTGCCCCACTGTGTCTCTGTTAAAGTATATACTGCAACTGAAGCGTTCAGTTCTGATACGAAAGAGCTCCACCGTACTTGTTTTTGCTCCATTACCAAAAGCGCATGAACCTTCCACTTGCTTTTTAACAGCTCCGCTACCACCTTGGAACCTTCCGCCAAAAAAAGTTTCTCTCGCCACCGGACCGTCGCCCTGGCGAGACTTCTCCATAAGTTAAGCTGAGACCGCGCTGGTTTTATAAACGTCTCGGGGGGCATTTAAACCTGCTTCTCCACGGTTTTCCTCATGACAATAATGCCCAGGCCCGTGATGATCATGGCAACGCAGAGCAGTTGCCCCATGCTCAGGATACTCCAGATAAAGCCCAGGTGGGCGTCCGGTTCCCGGTAATACTCGATAAAAAAGCGGATCAGGCCATAGCCGATAATATAAAGGGCGAGATGGAAACCGGCAAACGGTCTCCATTTTCTAATCACCCAAAGGACAACAAAAAGAACGATGCCCTCAAAAAAAGCCTCGTAAAGCTGGGACGGGTGGCGCAGCTCCCGGCTCGGCGCGAAGGGGAAGAACATGCCCCACGGGACGTTGGTTACCCGTCCGAAAAGCTCACCGTTGATGAAGTTGCCGACACGGCCAAAAGTGTATCCCAGGGGAAAAGTCGGGCAGAAAAGATCTGCCAGGCTCCAGAAATTAATCTTCCTGTTATGGCAGAAGATCAGGGCGGCGATAATGATGCCCAGGGCGCCGCCGTGATAGGACATGCCGCTGATCCCCACAAAGCGGACACCGTGGGAGAAATTCAGCGGAATAATGATTTCCAGCGGATGATGCAGGTAATAGCCGGGGTTGTAAAAAAATACGTAACCGAGACGGGCGCCGATAATGAGCCCGAATATACCCCAGAGAAAAAAATCCTGGATCGTTTCCAGAGAAAATTTGAAGTCTTCTTTTCTCAGGCGGTATGCCACCAGGATGTAGGTCACGAAGAAGGCGACGAGATACATCAGGCTGTAATAGCGTAGTTGAAAAGCGCCGATTGTCAAGATATTGGGACTTATATGGTAAGGTAGGAGCTGCCAGTAACTGATCCAGTCTTGCATGTCATCCTTCTTTTCTTCACCTCCCTCGACGGTAGGGGATTGAGGGGGAGGGTGCAAATAATTTCGTTTACGAACTTCCTATGTTGATTGGGGTTAGTAGGCCTCCCCTTTCATGTCTTCCACGTAAAGCTGGGCGGCAAAGGCGGCCGTGGCCCCGTCGCCGCAGGCGGTGACCACCTGGCGGAGCAGTTTGCCGGTGCAGTCGCCGCCCGCAAAAATTCCGGGGGCGGAAGTTTGCATCCGGGCATCCACGGTGATGTAGCCGCTTTTGTCCATTTCCATCTGACCGCGGCACATCTCCGTGTTGGGAGTCAACCCCACGAAAACGAACACCCCATCCGCGGCAAGTTGGCTTTCCTGACCGGTCTGGAGATTCTTGATTGTTACCCCTTGCACAAAATCCTGGCCGCCGATTTCAGTAACAATGCTGTCCCAAATGAAAGAAATTTTATTGTTGGCAAAGGCCCGTTCTTGCAGGATTTTTGTCGCACGCAGGCGATGGCGGCGGTGAATAACCGTAACCTGGGCCGCAAAGTGCGTGAGAAAGATCGCCTCCTGGATGGCAGTATCTCCGCCGCCGATAACGATCACCTCTTTGTTCCGGTAAAAAGGACCGTCGCAGGTGGCGCAGTAGGAAACACCCTTGCCGGCAAAAACATCTTCGCCCGGGACGCCAACCTTGCGCCAGTTTGCTCCCGTAGCGACGATTACCGCCATAGTCAAGTATTCGCCGCCGGCCGTGACTCTCCATAAATCCCGGCCGTTGTGCTGCTCCTTAGTCAGTGCGCTGACATCGCGCTGCGTTATTTCCAGGCCGAACTTTTCCGCCTGCTGACGAAAAAGCTGCATGAGATCGAAGCCATTGATGCCTTCCGGAATCCCCGGATAATTCTCTATCAGATCCGTGATGGTGATTTGACTCACCGTCGTTGTCCCTTCGATCAGCAATACTTTGAGGCTGGCCCGGGCGGCGTATATGCCCGCCGTAAAGCCGGCCGGCCCCCCACCAATGATCACCACATCATATAATTTATCGTCATTATTCGGCATTCTATTTACCTTCCTGCTGTTTCGGCGCCCCTGATCCGGATAAACGGGATGAGGGCAGAAAATAGTTTCTTGCCGACTAATTTATCCGATGAGGGACATTATTGTAAAGCTAAAATCTCCTCTTTTTTCAGCTCGGCGTCGCCGCAACGGTTTCCAATCCCCCGGCGCTCCCCTATGGCAAAAAATGGCGTCTGTTACAGTCCGGTTATTTCCCGATCCTTTGGATATTCCACAACAATTCCGAAGGTCAGCTCCTTTTTCTCTCCCGCCTGCAGGGGCATCTTCCAAGTCACGGCGCCATCGCTTTTGATCTCCTCCGGCTTGAGGGACGGCTCATCCAGCGTAACCTTGATCTCTTCGTCGCCGGCGACGGGCAGTTGATCACGCAGGGTGACCGTCAGCGGTTCCTTGCGGAAGTTGCCGAGCTCAATGCGATAGCGGTAACTGACGCGGTTTTTACTGAACATGCCTGCTTCCTTGCGCTGCTTGAGTTCTTCGCGCTTGACCGTCACCTGATCGTCTGTGCCGAAGAACAGGTCAAACTTTTCACCCGCGGCGATCTTCTTCAGTTGCGAACTGCCGGTGTAGGTGTTGCCGGTAAAGGTATTGACCTTGCCCGGCAGAAGCGGGTAGGCGGCGCGATTCACAATCTCCGACTTGAGGAACACGTAGGGAGCGAGTTTCGGCAGGGCCAGGTATTCCATGTTGACCGGAAGCTGCTCGATGGCAACCACCGTGCCGTGCCGGGCGCCATCGGCAGGGATATCCAGAGACCGCGGGATGTGAAAGGCGACCGAGGACTGCTCATCACTTATCTGAGCGGTAACAAAGTCCGCCGCCTCTTCGGCCAGCACATCGTCTGACCTGAAGCTCTCCGTCGGCATCCTGGCTGACTTCCTGGCCCGGACGGCCGCCGCCGGGGCCGCCATCATAATCGCCGCTGGCGGCGATGGCTGGGGCCGGAAAAATGATATGCGCCAGGGGTAAAGTTCGGGCGGCGCACCTCCCGCAGCGGGGCGGGCGGTGGAAAGGGTCAGGTCAATATTTTTCCAGTCCTCTCCCGTCTGCTGGCGCACCATTGCCCGAAAGGTCAACTCGGCTGTTTTGGCATCCGGGGACAGACGGACATCGTAGGAGGGCTGCCAACCGGCTTGAGAAATAACCGTGGCGAGATCAAGGGTCAGATTCCCTTCCCGGGCAATCTCCACCATAACCTCCACACTTTTGGCCTCTTTACGGCGCGAACCTGTTGATTCATCCCGCTGACGGCGCAGGGCGTCTATCTTGTCCCTGATGTTTTTCTTTTCGAGCTCAACCTCACGGGTCAGTTCTTCAGCCCTGGTAACCCCCGTACCGACAAAGTTGGAGGCATCCAGCAGTTCTGCCGCCGTGGGACGTCCGATCGCCAGCTCCTTGGAGATACGGTCGCCCCAGGCAACACGGATTGATTCCATAAACGCCTTTTGTGATGACAGGCCGGCCTTCTTCGCGTCCAGGGCGCCGGAACGCAGCTCCAGCGCACGAATTTCCTCGTCCAGCTCCTTCACCCGTTTTTCACCGCTCTGTTCCAGAAAGGCACGTTTGACCTCCATCCCCACAATGTTTGCTCCGCCGCTTCCCTTGCCTTCCACCCGGACTGAATCATCCTGGATCAGTACGGGAAGACTTTCGAAAGCGATCAGATAACTGCCCGGTTTGAGAGGAAGGGTAGCACTGCGGGTGGTAAGGGCCCGGTCGGCGTAAACGGTCACGGCAGTAATCCGTGCGGGAGCCGCTATCCGCTTCAGGTCAGCGGATAAGGAAAGGGTGGGCAGGGACAGGATAATCAGGATAGAAACGAAGCTCAGAATCTTCATGGTGATGCTCCTTAACAATAAAGATTGATAATTTGTGTTGGATATTTGGATAAGCCACTGCTTTCAGTGAGTAAAGTATAGGGGGGCTGTTTTTGCTTGTCAAGAGATATTATGCAGAGTGTCTCATTTTTATTGACATATTCCCTTACCTCCCTTATAACTATTATCAGGTACTTCTTTAACATTATGAGGTGACGGTTAATGTCAAAAGAATTAAACCAGAGAGCCGAATTTTATGATGTCTGGCGCAAATTTGTCTCCAGTGGAGATATCAGCAGGGTACCTATTCACATTAGGCCATCCTGGGAACGTTGCCGGAAAGCTCACTTAGATCCTCAAAAAGGGGCTGCTCCAATCACAACAGGCCAGAACTCGATTCAGAAACGAATTGATGAACAGCCTGATCTGTTTCAGATCGTACAGTCGCATTGTAAAAATATCGAGAGATATTTTGATTTTTTGCCCCTTGGCATCCTTTTTACCGACAGGGACGGATACATACTATCCATCACAGGCGATGACAAAATATTGAAATTGCTCGAAGAGAAAACCCTAAGAATAGGCGGATCTATTAGAGAGGATATTGGTGGCACATCAGCGCCGAGTATCTGTCATGAAGAACGGCGATTTGTGATAGTCAATGCCGAAGAGCATTATTTGCAGGCCTTTCACTGGGCCAGTTGTATTGCAACCCCCATCTTTGATGGGGAACAGAACTTTTTAGGCTCCTTAGATTTCACCGTTACTTCGAGGGATGCGAAAGGATTAAGATATCTCAAGCCCATCTTATTAAACACAGCTAATTCTATACAGTTCGCGTTCTCTCTAAAAAGGAAATTGGAGCAACTTGAACTTTTTCATTTATATTATCGTTCTATTTTTGATTATTCAAGTAGCATCCTGGTGCTGGTAGATAAGAGGGGTGGAGTGATCGATCTAAACAGAAATGCCCAAGAGGTTCTTGAGATCAATCCTGGGGAGATAATAAATAGGGATATTAGAAGTATATTGGACGATAAGGGTAAAATCGAATCCCTTCTCAAGGGTTCTGGCGGGAAAATATCTTTTAGCAGTAGGACGTCAGAATTGTTTTCCACAGAGTCAATCCCGATTTTTGATCGATCGGGGGAAGAGGTTGCCTTTTTACTTAAATTGGAGAAGGAGAGAGTGTATAGGGTGATGCCCGAAAGGTCATCCAATGTAGCTCGATATATGTTCGGAGACATAATTGGAGTGAGTCCCAAAATCTTAGATGTCATTGAAAAAGCAAAAAAAGCGGCCAAAACAGGTTCTAATGTCTTGATTGAAGGGGAAACCGGTACAGGGAAAGAACTGTTTGCCCATGCGATTCATAACGAAAGCGCTTATTGCGAAGGGCCTTTTGTCGCTCTTAACTGTGCCGCCATCCCCCGTGAGCTGATTGAAAGTGAGCTATGCGGCTATGAAAAAGGGGCTTACACAGGTGCACACCCTGCTGGCAACGCAGGTAAGTTTGAATTAGCCAATGAGGGAACGATCTTTTTGGATGAAATCCATAGTATGGATCTGCCGGCACAAACGAAGATGTTAAGGGTAATAGAGGATCGACGGGTTACACGCATTGGAGGAAAATATGCCATCCTTTTGGATATCCGTATTATTGTAGCAACTTCAGTGAATCTTGGGGAAGAAATGGAAAGAGGCCAATTTGACCCGGGCCTCTTTTATAGATTAAACGTCGTAAAGTTGCATATTCCCAGCCTGAGGGAGAGAAAGGAAGATATTCCCACTCTCGTCAATTACTTTGTTGGTGAAATGAATCAGAAATTCAAACGTTCGATAAGGGGAGTGGAACCTGGAGTATTAAACGTTCTTTCTCAGTATTCGTGGCCAGGAAACGTGCGTGAGTTGAGAAACTGCATAGAGAGTGCCTTCAATTTCTGCTCGGGGGAGTTTGTCAGCCTGAATGATTTGGCAGATACAATCGCCGTAAAGCAGGCAAAGGAGACAGCTCCGGGACAGACAATGGATGATATAACGAAGGACCTGTTTATCGAATCGCTAAATCGGTTTGGTAACGTAAGACAAACGGCCGAGTCATTGGGTATCGCTAAAAGTACTTTCTACCGAAGGGCAAGAAAGTTAGGTATATTACTCCGATTGCATGTACATACTCCCCTTCGGTTTGTCAAAAATGAGAAAAAGATTCTCAATTTGAGAAACATCAAGCCACTCTAATCTTAATAATCGTTGGCCAAAAATTTATTCCTGTTTAATATCATTAACTTTTGTCAGAAGACGTAGAAGTCTCTTTTTGGCACTTATCTTGCAAATTTTTCTAGTACATTAGAATACAGCGATATTGTCAAAAGTTTATGAAAACTGACTATGATATATGTAAAGACAATAGTAGAAGGTATAAGGATGATTATAGTATAATCGAGAGACGTCCACGAAGGGCATGGTTTGGGAAAACCGGTGATCACTTAGATTTCGCTGCTATGACAATAAGGGGACACATAGAGAACAATGAGGATAAGTGTGCGGCTGTTCGGTTTATTGGCTATGCACGTCGGGAGCTGCAATAACACAAGCATATTGGAACTCGAAGTAACCGAAGGCACGACATGTCAAGACGTGGCAGCTAAGATCAACCTCCCTGCGGGAGGGGTGTTTATGTTCAGTGTGGATGGGATATTGAAGAGGCCCGCCGAGTTCGTGCATGATGGTGATGAGGTGCAAATATTTACGCCTCTGGCAGGTGGATGAATTAAATAAAATTTTTTATTTTTTTGCTTGCATTCGTGTTGGGGAGCGATATACTGCCCGCCAGTCAATGGTGGCTCCATAGTGGGACTACCTAAGTAGTTATAAATAAAGAAGGAGGAGGAGACGATGAGAAAGATACTTAGGATCGATTTGGCGCACCAGCAGTATAGGTATGAGGACATACCACCGCTCTATGCGAACCTTGGCGGACGGGCTCTTACATCGAAGATTATCAGTGAAGAGGTGGCTGGCACCGCTGATGCCTTGGGAAAAGATAACAAGCTTGTCTTTGCCGCAGGCATCCTTGCCGGCACCGTTGCACCTAATAGCGGTCGTCTCTCTGTCGGGGCAAAGAGCCCACTGACCAACGGCATAAAGGAAGCCAACGCAGGAGGGGCTGCAAGCCAGAAACTGGCGCAACTCGGAATCCAGGGCATTGTTGTAGAGGGGATTTCAGAGGCACTCTCAATGGTAAAGGTGACAAAGGATGGCGTTATATTTATACCGGCTATACCTTTCACGAAGGTTGGCAACTACGAAACGATCAACCGGCTCAAGAATGACTACGGCGATAACGTTTCCGTGATCAGTATTGGTCCCGCCGGTGAGAGCTTGCTCAAGGCCGCTTCCGTATCCGTCACGTCACCGGATTTCAAGATCAGAATGGCGGCGCGCGGTGGGCTCGGGGCCGTCATGGGGTCAAAGAAGCTGAAAGCGCTTATTATTGATGATGCGGGCGCTGCCGGCGTTGCGGTCAACGACGCGGCAAAACTTAAAGAAGCAGCCGGTAACCTCTCGAAAGGCATCCTCACCCATCCACTCATGGAAGGACTGAAGCAGTTGGGCACCCCGCTGCTGGTCAATATGATTAATGGGGCTGGCGCACTTCCGACAAAAAATTACTCCCTGGGCCAA
>JAPLJV010000035.1 GCA_026388415.1 Deltaproteobacteria bacterium
GAACGCCTTCCCCAGAATTTTTCCTTCGCTATCCCTTGGATCGCAGATTTCCATAACGTGATAATGTTGAAATGAATACTATTAATCTACAGACTATAGTGTGCTTCTCTCATTTTTTTGATTATGATCAAGAAGGGTACTCCATTTTCTCCTCTTCATGCTCCTGAGTCAAGGAGAGGGTCGTTGAGCCGCTTTTACGAAGTCGTCAATGTCGGAGGGAAAGCATCCTTTGTCATGATTCCACGGTATCCCACAGGTGTCCCTTTCGTGTTGAAAATTTTTCTGTCAAGAGCAAATAGAATTGTCCGGTTTTGTAGCAAATGAGTTGTCCGCTTTTTCTGTTCTTCAAAAGGGATCTATTTTGAGAGCAGGAGGTGAGCGGCGGATGTTCGCTTTCCTCGCCAGTTATTTTTGTGCAGGAGTTATGCCGCCTTTTTAGTTGTTATTTCCATGAGTTTCCCTTGTTTGTCATAATCGGCCAGTTTTCGCGGGCCGTGGAAGATGGATAGGGATCCATCCGGATACCGATGGATCACCACCCTGACCCTGACGTAATGACAGCGGTATTGGTTCGCTGGAATCTGGAGTTTCATTCCTTTAAAACTGACGCAGTTGTCGGCACTGACCGTCCGTTCATCTTGTTCACAGAGGATGTCATCAAGATTTTCCCCCTTCCAAGGGACAAACGCTGACCCGTCTTCAAGGGGCGGCTGTATGAACTCGGCGTTGAACGCGGGGAGATACACCTTGGTCAAATAAATGTTGGCGGCATTTATGTCTGTGATTCCATGAAAATCCAACTCCTTGACAAGCCGGTCTTGATGAGTCTCAAAAGCCCTCTCGCTACGGCCTCGCGCCTCAGGAGAATAGGCCGCGATCATTTGAATCCCCAAGTGTTTCATGGCACGGCCAAACTGAGTCAGCTGCGTTTTGCTGACCTTCCCCCCTTCCTTGGGCGTGTACCAGTAATGACTCCCCCGGTCCGTGTACAGGGAACTGAACAAGCCCTTTTGAACAATCACATCCCGAGCCCCTTGAAAACTGCTATCCGTCCCTTCCTCCTCAACAAAAAACATCGAGTAATGCTCGCTGGTCGCGTCATCCATCGTCACGATCAGATCCCATTTTTTCCCAGGTACCCATTCATGCGTGCTCCCATCCTGATGCAGCATCATGCCAGACAGGGGGGCTCGTTCCCGCCGCTTACGATGTGCTCCCCGCTTGGCCGATATAGAAACCAAACCTCGCGACTGAAGCGTGTTTTTAACCCATGTGTAACTGCGCACGCCTCCATCACGTCGATACCAACTGTAAAAATGCTTCACATTCCAACCCCGGTGCCGGCTCGCGTAATGCTCCGCGACGGCCATCACTTCATCTACAGGGGCGCGATGAAATGATGCCTGCGTCAGGCGCTTGTCCGACAAACCCGATATCCCGGCCTCTTCGTACCGATCAATGTACCGACGAAACGTCCGATCACATACCCCCAAAATCCGAGCCGCTTCTTCCTGGTTCAAACGACTCTCACTCCATCCTAAATAAACCTCCTCAAATCGCATCTTCCGGATCTCCTGTAGCACCTCTGTCCGTCGCATCCGTCACCTCCAGCGGTGACCATAACAAACCGGACAGATTGTGTGCTACAAACCGGACATATCATTTGCTCCTGACATTTTGTGTTTTTTTGTTGACCGCTTGACTGAAAGTGCTAGACTGAACATGGATGCATAGAATTCATGTGAGAAAAAACGCTCCGGATGCTGGGCATGGTTGTTTGAAGAAGGCGGCCAAGGCAATAGACGCAAAGCTCTTCGCCAAAGCCCTGGAAACTGATTATCGAGTGTTTCTGTAAAATAATTTATTTGGGAAGTGTCCCGGATTTCATCAACAGGAATATCAGATAGGGGTGACGACGATCAAGGAGTATGGGCTGGAATCGGAGATATGCAACTTTGAAAACGATATATCTTTTACGGCACGCCAAGGCAAATGCCGGCTTGAATGATCTGGAGCGGGATCTCTCGGCCAAGGGCCGCAGACAGGCAGAATGTATCGGCCAGTGGATGGGGGAAAACGGGATCATGCCGGACCGGATTGTCAGCTCGTCAGCGAAACGAACCACGGAGACGGCCAAGATATGCGCTGAGCAGGCCGGTTATCAAGGAAAAATCCGTTTTGCAGACGATCTCTACGACGCCCACAGCGACACCTATATTGATTTAATTGCCGGCCTCAACAACAAACATGATTCCATCATGGTCGTCGGGCATAACCCGGAAATATCCGCCGTGGTCACAGTATTAACCGGCAAACCGCTGACGATGCCGCCAGGCACGCTGGTCTGCATTGAGATTACGTCTGATCAATGGGTTGCCGCCAAAGATGGCAATGCCAGTTTGAAATGGGTTCAGCACCCTTTATAGAGGAAGTCCCCGGAATATCCCAGACAAGCAGCAGAATCGTCAAGAAGGCCGACTAATTAATCTGGGAAGTGTCCCTGGTTTTTTCCCGGCATCAATTATGAGCAAGGTGTATGACATTCTCGATGAACGACTGGGGAAAATTACGGGAGAGTTTATGGAAACATTCTGTGAAGGGAAATAGCTGAACAAAATGTTTCAATTGACGACTATTTGCCTTAATATAACGAGGTTCGAACAATCCGACTATGCAGGCGAAAAAGCACAACTCGTGGAGCTACACAGCGCACCATCAGGTCCTGATCCGAAGGATGAGGGATCGTGGCTGGAGCGGCCGCCCTCCCTCACCCAACCGGTTCGATTCACTGGCACCATGGATTGTAATCTTGGCTGGTGTGGCGGCAGCCTTACATGTTGGCAAATTGCCGCCGGCACTGCCTTTTTTGAAGGATGCGCTTGGCGTGACACTGATCCAAGCCGGATTCTTATTGTCCATGGTGCAGTTTGCCGGCATGACTTTGGGGCTTTGTGTAGGCTTAGCGGCAGATACTTTAGGGCGTAAGCGCAGCATGCTTTCTGGTTTGGCGGTGCTGAGTGTGGCGAGTACGTTGGGCAGTATGGCACAAAGTCCGCGGATGTTGCTTGTCCTGCGTGGGGCAGAAGGTTTGGGGTTTTTGCTTGTCATATTGCCCGCACCTGCATTGCTTCGTCAATTGGTAACAACCAATCAATTGAGCACGATGCTGGGCGTCTGGAGTGCTTACATGCCAATGGGAACGGCAACGGCTCTGCTCGTTGGTTCTTTATGGATCCCTGCTTTCGGGTGGCCGAGTTGGTGGATCTTATTTGCGTTGTTATCGGCCGTTATGGCTCTATGGATCGAACGGGTTGTGCCCTCTGATGAGCAACGTACACGGTGTGTGGCTTCGGTTCTGCCGACAGACACTGAGCCTGCGATCTTTTTGACTTGGTCACAGCGCCTCAAGGAAACTTTGGCAGCGCCTGGACCATGGCTGGTCTCATTGACGTTTGCTGTGTATGCCAGTCAGTGGTGGTCGGTAGTTGGATTCTTACCATACATTTACACCCAGGCAGGATTTTCAGGGGGTTTGGTGGGCATACTCACCGCATTTGCAGCCGCTGTCAATATTGTTGGCAACACTGCCTCAGGAAACTTGCTCAAACGCGGTGTTTCACCGATAACTTTGCTGATCTGCGGTTTTATGGCCATGACTGTGGGCAGCGTGTTGGCTTACGGTGCGTTTACATCAGATCAACCAATTTGGCGCTACGCCGGAGTGGTTTTATTTTCCATGTTTGGCGGCTTGGTTCCTGGCACTTTATTCTCTCTTGCAGTACTTTTATCTCCTCATGAGCACGACGTCTCCACGACAGTGGGTTGGATGCAGCAATGGTCCGCGATAGGCTCCTTTGCGGGTCCACCGGTAGTGGCTTGGGTGGGTGCTTGGGCCGGCAGTTGGCAGTGGACGTGGGTATTTACAGGCATTTGCAGTGCGGTGGGAATCGGCTTATCTTGCAAGATTGCGAATGTAATTCGGTCCAAGGTAACTGATGGCAACAGCCATCTCTATTATTGCGCCGGCAAGAACTCATGACCGAACACAGGCGCTGAGCGCCTTGAAATTGATGATCATTATGTGCGGCCAGATCTGAGGAAGCTGCTGAAGAGGGGCGATATACCGGTGGCCACCGGGAATTGAAGCGAGCAAAGTAATCCGGGCCAATCCGAACTGAATATCCACGCCACGCAGATTGGTAAGAAGCCGGTTCTAACCAGCGGGGAATTATGACGAAAATATAGTTCTGTTTTCAGCATATTTTGGCACACTTTATATTGGCGGTTGATATCTCAAATCAGGGGAGATGTAAGCCATTAGATTCACATGATATAACTTATAACTTATTGATAATATATAATATTACCGCTTGCTCAATGATTGCGCAATCCGGTAATAATTGACCTGTTTTCAATGGTTAGCATTTTTTTCAACAGAGTTATCAACAGTGGTTTCAACATTACTGTTGATACGCAAATTACCAATACTTGATAGCCGGAATTAAGGCAATTCAGAGGCAGCACAGCGTAATTTCCAGGGGCATTTTGTTTTACAGATGTTCAGTGGCACTTTTTCCCTAATCAGCATCAACCAATCGCCGGCCTTTTTAATCTCACCATAGCCTATTCCCAGGCCCTTCAAGATAATGCCATCCCATTTTCTTACCGCCTCTTCATTCCCCTCCGGGTTTTGGCAGCGTTCGTTCCGGCAATCCGGGCAAAATTGACAAACCTGGTCAACTCCTTCGATTACTTCCACCAAGGCATCAGGTTGACAAGTGAAGATGTCCTTCGCCTTTTGAGATTCATGATTATATTCCTCACCTCTGTGCGGGAATTTTACCTTCATAAATCTCCCGCAGAATATGTGATGAGGCCGATATCTTAATTTTTCCATAAAACCTTCAGCAATCGTATTGAAATCTGAAATCTGGTGACGCCATACCAGTTATTTTCGGAAACCAGTATGGTTTCCCCAGATTTCCAGATTTAAAAAACAGGTGCGCCAATTTCGTAGCAAAAAGGGCTCCGCCCTGTACCCGATAAAAGAAAATGATCAAAGAACCAAATGGCCAAATAGTCTATTTGCCAGAACGCACCGGGAGAGCCCGGTCTAAGTTGTCGCGAAACTGGCGAAGCCAACTCCTGTCGCCATTGAAGAAATTGAAGAATGCAGCCTCGGAACCGCGTGTTTCAGAAGCCCAATGACCAGTACAAGTTAGACGAATCAAATCCGTTAAATGAACGTCATATCCACATGCAGGCTTATAAGTTTTAGCCTCATCATGCAACCCAGCCAGTTCGTCCTGAGTCGGCATCCGCCAGTCCGTATAACCGCCGCCACGGTAATTCTAGCAATGGTGCTTGGCACCTTGCCAGTTAATTTGCGATCCGTTGTCCTTCGCTGCCCACATCAGACCTGTCCGTGTGTCTATGACCGTCCCGTCGTCATAAGTGGTAAAGCGGCCGTCTTTGCCGATTTCCTTTCTGGCCAGCAATCTTGCCGCCATCTTGCTTGCTTCCTTGGCCGCTGCCTCTTCTTGCTGGAATTTCGTAAACTGAGCAATCTCAGTAAATATTTTTGGCTGCTCAAGACCAAATTCCCGCATTTCCTTCGTCCCCGCTCTAATAAGTCCAGCACTCTCAAGTGTTCTTTCGTGGTGTGATTGTACAACAGGGGCTGAAATAAATCATCTTTTTATTTAAGCTCACCGCAGGTCACGTTATGAACGATAGATACCTGACCCCATCTCTATGGAAAGAAAGGGGAAGGAGAATAATGGCAAATATGCTATAAGGCTACACGACATTATCAAACCGATCTCAGCAAAGGGCATATATGGCAAACGAAGATATCGCGAAACTGAAGATTGACAAGTCCGCAGCTTCAATCCGCCCCCGGCGGCGGGGGAAGCTGGTCCGCTGGCTGGGGGCGGCACTGGTTATCGCTGCGGTGGGATTTCTGTATCTTACGGGGGTTCTTGCCCCTGCCGTGCAGGTGGAAGTTGCCACGGTATCATCGGTGTATCCTTCCCAGACCTTTACCCTCCTGAATGCCAGCGGCTATGTGGTTGCCCAGCGCAAGGCCTCGGTTTCCTCGAAGATTACGGGGCGTCTGATCTCTCTGATGGCGGAAGAGGGAAGCAGGGTGAAAAAGGGGGCCGTGATTGCCCGCCTGGAAGGTGAAGACATGGTTGCGGTTCGCGACCAGGCGGCCGCCAATCTGAATGTCGCCCGCTTTACCCTCGATCAGGCCGGTGCCGAGTTGCTCGATGCGACACGCTCCTATAATCGCAGCAAGGAATTGTTGGATAAGGGGTTTATTGCCAAGGCTGATTTTGAAGTAGCCGACGCACGGCAAAAGCGTGCTGCGGCCGCCGTAGCAGGAGCGGAAGCGGCCATCAAGGCCAATGCCGCCGCGCTCAGGAACGCCGAGATCCAAATGGATAATACGCTGCTCCGGGCGCCCTTCGATGCCGTGGTTTTGACCAAGAACGCCGATGTGGGTGATATCGTTACTCCTCTGGGGTCGGCTGTCAGCGCCCAGGCTTCCGTCTTTACCATCGCCGACATGGGCTCGCTCATGGCCGAGGTTGATGTCTCGGAGGCCAATATCGAACGGATAAAGGTGAGCCAACCCTGCGAGGTCGTGCTCGATGCACTGCCGGAGACCCGGTTCCGGGGGGTTGTCCACATGGTGGTGCCGACGGCGAACCGGTCCAAGGCGACGGTCCTCGTGAAGGTGCGCTTTTTGAACCCGGATAGCCGTATCCTGCCGGAGATGAGTGCGCGGGTGGCCTTCCTCTCCCGGGAGGTGAAGGCGGCCGAGCAGAAACCGCGGTTGGCGCTGAATCCGGCGGCCGTTATAAACCGTCAGGGCAAGGATACGGTTTTTGTCATCCGGGACAGCCATGCCGTCGAAACCCCCGTGCAACTGGGAGGCCGGATCGGCGAGGTGACAGAAGTAATGACCGGTCTCAAGGCCGGCGATAAGGTAGCTGTTAAGCCTTTAGGCAAGCTGAAGAACGGAATCAAGATCAAGATAGCCGAGCCATAAATGGAAAATGCCACTCCTCCCCTAGTCGTGATCAAAGACCTGATCAAATCCTATCATCGCGGCAGCCAGATTATCCCGGTACTTAACAATATCAGCCTGTCCATCGCAGAGGGAGAATTTTTGGCCCTCATGGGCCCCTCGGGCTCGGGCAAGAGCACGCTCCTCAATCTCGTTGCCGGTCTCGACAAGCCTGATTCCGGCAGCATCGTCATCGGCGGGGTGGATATCACCTTGCTCACGGAGGCCGAACTGGCCCGGTGGCGCGCCGCGAGCGTCGGTTTTATCTTCCAGTTTTATAATCTTATCCCCGTTTTGACGGCTTTCGAAAATGTCGAACTTCCCCTGCTGCTGACCTCGCTATCGCGCCGGGAAAGAAAAGAACATACCGAGATGGCCCTCGAAGTCGTCAATCTGACCGACCGGATGGATCATTACCCGGGCCAGCTTTCGGGAGGCCAGCAGCAACGGGTCGCCATCGCACGTGCTATCGTGCCGGACCCGACAATTCTCGTGGCGGATGAGCCGACGGGCGATCTGGACAAGATTTCCGCACTGGAGATCCTGGCGCTGATGGAGCGGTTAGTGCAGGAACTGGGCAAGACCATCATCATGGTGACCCATGACCCCCGCGCCGCCGAAAAAGCCCATGTAATCAGAGAGTTGGAAAAGGGCGTTTTGAACAATGTTCATCCTTAAGATCCTCCTGCGGAATGCCTTCCGCCACAAACTGCGCACCACTCTCACCATCATCGGCGTTGCGGTCGCCATCACCGCCTTCGGCCTGCTCCGCAGCCTCGTGGAACTCTGGTACCTGGGTGCCGAACGCTCTTCCGCGACACGCCTGATAACGCGCAATGCCATTTCCCTCGTCTTCCCCATGCCGATCTCATACGGCGAAAGAATCCGTCAGGTGCCGGGGATCAAGGAGGTGTCTTACGGAAACTGGTTCGGGGGAATTTATATAGACGAAAAACACTTCTTCGCCAACTATGCGGTAAACCCCAAAACCTACCTCCGTCTCTATCCGGAATTCATACTGCCTCCCGATCAGAAGGCCGCCTTTATCCGCGACCGGAAGGCCTGCATCGCGGGGCGAAAGCTGGCAAACCTTTATGGCTGGAAGATCGGTGATACGATCTCGCTGCGGGGGACGATATTCCCGGGTCAATGGGAATTTGTGCTGCGCGGCATCTACCGGGGCGCAGAGAAGAGTACGGAGGAGCGCGTCCTGATGTTTCAGTGGGACTATCTGAACGAGACTTTGAAACACACCGTACCGCAGCGGGCAGACCAGGTGGGATTTTTCCTGATCGGCGTGACCCGTCCCGATCTGGCTGCGGAGGTGGCAGTGGCGGTGGACGGCATGTTCAAGAACTCATTGGCCGAGACGCTG
The DNA here is from genome assembly GCA_026388415.1 of Deltaproteobacteria bacterium. Taxonomy (NCBI): domain Bacteria; kingdom Pseudomonadati; phylum Myxococcota; class Myxococcia; species Deltaproteobacteria bacterium. Next base: position 8,451 of record JAPLJV010000035.1, read on the forward strand.
ACGGAGACCGAGCGGGCCTTCAACCTGGGATTTATTGCCATGACCGAAGCCATCCTGATTGCCATCCAGATCGTCTCCTACATGATAATCGTGATCATTATGATCGTGGCCGCCAACACCATGGCCATGACGGCGCGGGAGCGGATGACCGAGTACGCCACGCTGAAGACCCTGGGATTCGGGGCCTCTTACATAGCGGCCATCGTGTTCGGCGAATCGCTGGTCATTGCGCTGACCGGGGGCGTGATCGGGGTGCTGCTCACCTTCCCCGGCGCCCACTGGATCGAAAGTGAGCTGAGCCAGTTTTTCCCCGCCTTCATCGTCTCGCGGCTCACCGTATCCATCGAGTTTTTAGCTGCTGTTATCATCGGAACGGTGGCCGCGATCTTTCCGACCTGGCGGGCCGCGACTATCGGCATCAGCGAGGGTCTGCGGAGGGTCGGGTAAATGGGCATCCCCTATTCCTACAGTTTGAGGAATCTCTGGACCCGGCGGCTGACAACAGTTCTGACAGCTTCAGGCATGGCGCTTGTTGTATTTGTCTTTGCCGCCACCCTAATGCTGGCGGAGGGGCTCCGGAAAACGCTGGTTGCCACTGGTTCCTCCGACAACGCCGTCGTGATTCGCAAATCCTCCAATGCCGAAGTCCAAAGCGCCGTTGAGCGCTTGCAGGCATCTATCATCGAGAGTCAGCCGGAAGTTGCCATATCCGATGACGGGCAGCCGTTACTCGCGAAGGAACTGGTCGTGCTCATTAATCTGCCCAAGCGAGCCAACAATAAACCGGCGAATGTGGTGATCCGGGGCATATCGTCGCGCTCCCTCCTGCTCCGGCCGCAGGTAAAATTGAGCGCCGGACGTATGCCCCGGTCAGGTTCCGCCGAGGTGATATCGGGGAAGAGCATCGCCCAGCGCTTCCAGGGCGGTGGAATCGGCGAGACGGTGCGCTTTGGCATGCGCAACTGGACTGTGGTAGGAACATTCGACGCGGGCAATACTGGTTTCAGTTCGGAAATCTGGGGGGACGTGGAGCAACTGATGCAGGCCTTCCGGCGGCCGGTCTATTCATCGGTGATTTTCAAATTGCGTGATCCGCAGGAATTTGAAAAATTCAAAACCCGTGTAGAAAGCGACCCCCGGCTCACCGTGGAAGTGAAGCGGGAGAAAACATTTTATGAGGAGCAGTCCGAGGTAATGGCGAAATTCCTGCGCATTCTGGGCCTTACTCTGACCATCACCTTCTCCTTAGGAGCAGTCATCGGCGCCATGATTACGATGTATGCCGCCGTGGCCCAGCGGGTGATGGAGATCGGCACGCTGCGGGCCATCGGTTTCCAGAGGCGGAGCATCTTGTCGGCCTTTGTGCTCGAATCTCTCTTCCTCGGCCTGATCGGCGGCGGTGTCGGTCTCTTGCTGGCGTCTTTCCTGCAACTGATCACGGTCTCCACAATGAACTGGCAGACCTTCGCCGAACTCGCCTTCAGCTTTACCCTCACAGCGAATATCGCCGCGAAGTCTCTGGCCTTCGCACTTGTAATGGGGCTTATCGGCGGTTTCCTGCCCGCAGTCCGTGCCGCCAGAATGAATATTATAGACGCCTTGCGGGCGAGTTGACCTGCCTGCCTCAACCGGGGCTACCGATAGACCTCGTCATGACTGCCTACATCAAGCAGGATAATTTCCCGGTCGGAAACCAGAATGGTCAGGGTAATGCGGTAGTTGTAGGTGATGCTGACGGCCTGAACGCCTTTAATATTGCCCTTGAGCTGGTGATATTTCAGGTGCGGCGGGAATGGATCATTTTCGAGATCGCGAAGTATCGCGGCAAACTTATCCCGCAAATCAGGATGGCTTTTAGTGAATTTTTCGGCCGAGCGGGTGAAACCGGCAGTCCAAACGAGGGTATACATAGGCTAATCTTCCAACTTCAGTTCCTTAATCAGATCATCTGCCGTACCACGCTTGACCCTTCCGGCCTTGAGGTCCTCAAGTGATGCACGGACCCTGTTATAATAGGCATCCTGCTCCGCCACAATCAACTCCTGATAGCGCTCCTCTGATAGCACCACATACTGTGGCTGATTGTTGCGGATAACATGGATATCACCTTTGGCAATGAGATCATCCACCGCAGCAATACCTCGCCGCTTGATCTCCTGAGCTGGTATGGCATTCATACTTGGACTCCTTTTGATACTTTAATCAGTACGTAAATGCTACCATACCAAGCACCGATTGACAAGCAATGAATAGCACCACACTGTAAATAAACAATAGACATGTCAATACGATTGATGTAGATTTCGAATCCGAAATGAGGAACGAATTCGTGTGGGAGGTAACCCATGAAGAATCGCTTACTGATAGCCGTTATATGTTTTACGGCCTTGATGTTTCTCACCAGCACGGCGTTTGCCGCCGAGAAGCGCCGGGTGGAGGTTAAAGCCAAAAGCGCTTCCCAATCCGCCGAGCACCGGATCGCGCTGGTCATCGGCAACGCGAACTACCGCATCGGCGCCCTGCGGAATGCTGCCAATGACGCCCGTGCCATCGCGGCGGCCCTCCGGGAACTGGATTTCGAGGTGGATGAGCAGATCAATCTGAGTTATCAGGAGATGGGCCGGGCGGTCAACCGCTTCGGGCAGGGCATCCGCAAGGACAGCGTCGCCCTCTTCTACTATGCGGGGCATGGCCTCCAGGTACAAGGGAGCAACTACCTCGTGCCGGTGGATATGGAAATCCAGAACGAAGGCGAGGTGCAGTCAAACACGGTCAATGCGGGGCAGGTGCTCGCCAAGATGGGAGAGGCGAAAAACCCCGTAAACATCGTCATTCTCGATGCCTGCCGGGACAACCCCTATGTGCGCGGCTTCAAACGGTCGTCGGGCAATCGCGGTTTAGCGCCGATGAATGCACCGGTGGGTTCTTTCGTAGCCTACGCCGCCACGCCCGGCAAAACGGCCGGCGACGGCAAGGGGAAAAACAGCCTCTATACGGAATCCCTTATCCGGCAGATAAGAACGCCGGGAATGAAGATCGAAGACGTCTTCAAGCGGGTGCGCACGGAGGTGCGCAGCAAGAGCAAGGGCGGCCAGGTGCCTTCGGAGCGGTCGTCGCTGGAGGGGGATTTCTATTTTGCCAGAGGTAGTATGGTTGCAAAAGGGACTCCCGCTCCATCAGCAGTTAAAGAAACAGCGTCGGGAATGCTGACCGTCAAGAGCAATGTGAGCGGCGCCAAGGTCTATATTAACGGCGCTTATGAAGGCGATACGCCGCATACTGCCACCTTGAAACCCGGCGCCTATGCTATCATCCTGAAGAAGGCGGGCTATCCCGACGCCGCCGAAGAAGGAGTGCGCGTCGAGGCGGGCGGCGCCAATACGATCAGCATCGTCATGGAAAAACCCGCTCCGCCGTCGGCAGAGGCCCGAACGTTCACGAGTCCCACTTTGGGAGCAACATTTGCGCTGATACCCGCAGGGACGTTTACGATGGGATCGCCGGCCGGAGAGCCGGGCCGGTATGATAATGAGACGCAGCACCAGGTGACGATCAGCCGGCCTTTTTATCTGCAAACAACGGAGGTAACGCAGGGTCAGTGGCAACAGGTTATGGGGAATAATCCCTCTTATTTCAAGAAATGCGGCGCTGACTGCCCCGTAGAAAAGGTATCCTGGAACGATGTTCAGGAATTCATCCGGAAGCTAAATAGTATGGAGGGAACGGACAAATACCGTTTGCCCACGGAGGCCCAGTGGGAATATGCGGCCCGGGCGGGGACGCAAACACCTTTCAGTACGGGTGTCTGTCTTGCTACCGGCGAGGCCAATTACAATGGGAATTACCCTTTAGAGGGCTGCACCAAAGGAGAGTATCGCCAGAAGACGATGCGGGGGGGCAGCTTTGCACCCAATGCCTGGGGCTTGTATGACATGCACGGGAATGTCTTGGAGTGGGTTCATGACTGGTATGGTAATTACCCATCGGGCAGTGTAACCGATCCGGAAGGTCCCTCATCGGGTTCGGGCCGCGTCGGTCGCGGTGGCTCCTGGTTCTACAGCGCCAGGAATATCCGCTCCGCGTATCGCGACCGCGACTTTCCGGGCTACTCCTACAGCTTCCTGGGGTTTCGTCTCCTCAGAACACGTTAGTTTTTGGTTTTTCACCTTTTTACTTTTTGGAAGGGGGTATGGGGGGACTTTTGCCCCCAGCGGCGACATTTTTTTAATGAACGGTGCGTTGCAACGCACCCTGCATCTCTGCGTATCAATGTGGTAACGCACTGCAACCTGATTGGAAGGAGAAAATTAATGGAAACAAAACAGGTTATTACCAACTACCATAACGCTTGGACAAGCGGTGACATGAAAGCGGCACGCGCCTTCTTGGCCGATGATCTGGATTTTCAGGGAAGCATCGAAAGGTTTCAACGGGCTGACGACTTTGTCGGTGCACTGGCGATGTTCCAAAAGATGACCCGCCGGGTGAAAATGATCCATGCCTTTTATTCTGCCGGCGAAGCTGCATTACTCTATGATTGCGACACTATGAGTCCCGCCGGGGTGATCAGAACAGCCGAGTTCTTCACGGTTTCCGATGGCAAAATTACCTCCATCAAGCTCGTTTTTGATGCCACGGAACTGCGAAAACTTATGGGGTGATGCAACCCCGAAGGGAGGATACTATTTAACCATGAAAAAACTCCACCAAACCATCATCATCGCGGCCCTTGTTTTTTCAGCCCTTCACATTACTGCCGGCGCGCCTTATGCAGCCCAATCTTCGCTTACCGAGGCCGACGGCTATGCCTGCATGGGTGACGACAAATCGCGGAAGCAGACGGAACAGGCGGCGCTGGCTGAGGCGAAGAAGAATGCCGTGGACAAGACGGCGACCTACATCAAGAGCGAGTCAAAAGTAGAGGATTTTGTCCTCCAGAAGGATCTCGTGGAGGCCTACCAGAATGCCACCGTGAAGATCTTGCAGGAAGTCGCGAAGAGCTGGTACAAGGACGCCGCCACCGGGGATTGCTACAAGGTGAAGATCAAGGCCGAGGTCATCCCCGATGAGAAGGCCATGCAAAAAGCCTCTCAGGCAAAGAGTGTCACGGATAATCCCGCCGCGCCTTTGAAAGTGCAGCTCTGGGCGGATAAGCAGGCGTACCAGCAGCGTGAAAAGGTAAAAATTTACCTCAAGGGCAACAAGCCCTTCTACGCCCGTGTCCTCTACAAGGATGCATCGGGCAATCTCCTGCAGCTTCTTCCCAATCCTTTCCGGAGGGATAATTATTTTAACGGCGGGGTCGTCTATGAAATCCCCTCCGGCAATGACCGTTTCGAACTGGAGGTGACGCCGCCCTTCGGTCAGGAAGACATCGTCCTGTATGCCGGCACTGCGCCCTTGGGGGATATCAGCCTGGAAACTCAAGGGGATGTGTATCGCGTGGTGTCAAAACCGACCGATCTGCCGCTGTTGTCGCGAGGATTGAAGATTCAGACAAAAGATGGTGCAAAACAAACCGGCCCCGCGGAGTTTTCCGAAGAGAAATTGTCAATCAGGACGGGGAAATAAAGAAGTAGCAGTGGCAGGCAGGTTATTTTCTGCCTGCCTTTTCCAATTCTTCGTTGATGAACCATACTTTGATTTTATAGTAGCCGCAGAGACGAATTACATACTTCAGCTTTTCTTTATCCTCGTCTCTCTGCTCCTCCATAAATATAGCAATTGCGGGCTTTTTACCGGTTTCCTTCGCGTAGTGCAGGGCCTGGCCGATGGCTTCGTGAAACTTTTCCAGCCTGTCCACTTCAACGACGTATTCATCGGTTAAAAGATCAATCCGTCCGTATTTGACGGAAACCTCCATCTTGGCCCGGCCATGAAAATAGGCGTCGTTGAACGCAATTTGATAATCTTTTTCCGTCCGCAATGTTTGCTGTTGCGGCGCAGCGCAGGCAAAAATCAACAACAGCAGGGAAAGCATGCCCGCCGGGAAAAAGAATTTCATGATTGCGAATGTTTTACGAATCATAAAAGTTCCTGACGGTTTTTGAAGTTATCGAGAGAATCAGGATTGGCCAGGGCGTCCATATTTTTTACTTCCTGCCCGTGGATGATTTTTTTCACGGCCATTTCTACTTTCTCCCCGCTTAATGTATAGGGTATATCGGCGGTTTCCAGGATCACGGCCGGTACGTGCCGCGGGCTGCAATCGCCCCTTATTTGCTGATTAATCTTCCGCTTTAACTCTTCCGTCAACGCCTGATTGGCCGCCAATTTAACAAACAGGATAATCCGTTCATCGCCCTCGTATTGCTGCCCGACAGCCACGGAATCGCTGATTTCTTCCAGACTCTCGACAACCGGGTAAATCTCGGCGGTGCCGATACGGACTCCACTGGGATTCAAGGTTGCATCCGACCGTCCCAAAATGGCGATGCCGCCCTGCCGGCTGATCCGGATATAATCTCCGTGATGCCAAATACCGGGAAATGTCTCAAAATATGCATCATGATATTTTTTGCCGTCCGGATCATTCCAGAAATAAATCGGCATGGAGGGGAAAGCGGACTTGCAGACCAGCTCGCCCTGCCGATCAATGAGGGGATGGCCGCTTTCGTCAAAACAGTCCACGTCCATTCCGAGACCCTTGCATTGAATTTCTCCCCGATAAACGGGCAGGGTCGGGCTTCCCAGAACAAAACAAGAGATGATATCCGACCCGCCGGAAATGGAGGAAAGCTGGACATCGCGCTTCCATTTTTCATAGACGTAATCGAAGCTCTCATCGGCTAGAGTTGAGCCGGTGGAGGTTATGAGCTTCAACGCCGGGTAGGATGATATCTGGTTTGGAATTACCTCGATATCTTCCAGCGTGGCGATATATTTTGCACTGGTGCCGAAAATGGTAACACCAAGATCATCGGCCATCTTCAGCAGCGCATCCGACGTGGGATAGAAAGGATTGCCGTCGTAGCAGACGAACGTCGCCCCCACGGCAAGACTGCTGACTAACCAATTCCACATCATCCATCCGCAAGTGGTATAATAAAAAATGGTGTCCGCAGGCGTCAGGTTACAATGCAGCCGCAGTTCCTTTAAATGCTGAATCAGCGTGCCTCCGGCGGAGTGAACAATACTTTTCGGCAGGCCGGTCGTTCCCGATGAATACAGGATGTACAAGGGGTGGTCAAAGGGAAGCTGCTCAAAGCCCAGCGGTTCTTCCGTGGCCTGTGCCAGGTCTTCCCAGCTCAGGCATTTCGGCAGGGTGGAAATAGCCGCCGTTCCCGTGTAGCTGATAACGATAACATGTTCAATGGAGGGGAGCTTATCAATAATGCCGGCAAGTTTTTCCTGCGTATTTAAGATTTTACCTCTAAAATAATATCCGTCGGCAGCAAAAATTATCTTGGGCTCGATCTGACTGAAGCGGTCCAGCACGCCCTTGATGCCCAAATCAGGCGAATTGGATGACCATATCGCCCCTATTGAAGCTGCTGCCAGCATGGCGATAATGGCCTCCGGCATGTTGGGTATAAAGCCGGCTACGCGGTCGCCTTTTTTTACACCCAGTCTCTTCAATCCGGCCGCAATCAGGCGCACCTGATCGAAAAGTTCTGCGTAAGAGAGGCTTCTTCTCACCTTATTCTCACCCCAGAAGATGATGGCGGTATAATCGTCCCGACGCTGGAGGAGGTTTTCAGCAAAATTCAGACGCGCCTCTGCAAACCACTTAGCCCCGGGCATTTTGGCGGGATCATCCACAACTTGCTTGAATCCCGTGGAATGAATGATATCAGCATATTCCCAGAACTCACCCCAAAATTCGGGGATGTGATCAACCGTCCATTTATGTAAATCGTGATATTCCTGGAAATTGCATCCGAATTTTTTATTGATCCGCTGCATGAAATCGAACATCTGCGATTGCTGGGCAAGTATCTTTTGGGGTTGCCAAAGGATTTTGGATTGCATAGATATTTCCTCTCGTCGTAAGTTGAAAATCACTGTATGTATTTTAAGAGTTTGTATTGCATAACTCACAAAATCAGTCAATCATTGAGTAGAGCCGTTGGGAATTCTTGACAATGTTCTTCATTATTGGCATGATCCCACCGCTTGAATAGTTACCAATACCTTCAAAGGAGAAAACTGATGAATGGACCAAAACGGTTGAGATATTGTGTGAACAATGAGTGGTGTGAGTCCAAGACTACGAAGTACATGCCGGTGACGAACTCCAGTACGGGGGAGGTGATGGCGGAGGCGCCCTGCTGTACGGTGGATGAGGTCGAAAGCGCCGTGGCGGCGGCAAAGGCGGCCTTTCCGGGGTGGTCTTCTACCCCGATCCAGGACCGGATGGGAGTGATGTTCCGGTTCAGGGGACTTCTGGAATCCCATATGGATGAGTTGACGCTCTCCGTGGCGACGGAGTTGGGCAAGAATCTGGAGGAGGCCCGGGGGGACGTGATCAAATCAATGGAGGTGGTGGAGATGGCCTGCGGCGCCCCGATCCTGATGCAGGGCGACGCACTGATGAACATTTCCACCGGCCATGATACGGTAATGTACCGGGAACCCGTGGGGGTGTTTGCCGGGATCGTCCCTTTCAACTTTCCGGCCATGATCCCCTTCGGCTGGATGATCCCGCTGTGCATCACGCTGGGCAATACCTTTGTGCTGAAGGCGGCCAGCCTGACGCCGCAGACGGCCATGCGGGTCCTGAAGCTGCTCATTGAGGCAGGCATACCCAAAGGCGTCGTGAACCTGGTCACATGCAGCCGCAACGAGGCGGAACTGCTGCTGAAACATCCCGACATCCGGGGGATCTCCTATGTCGGCTCCACCTCGGTGGGGCTCCATATCTACGCCACCGCCGCGGCCCATGGCAAGCGTGTCCAGGCGCTCTGCGAGGCAAAGAATCATGGTCTGGTCCTGCGCGACGCCGCCCTGGAGCGGGCCGCCCTGGGAATCATCAACTCGACGTTCGGCTGCGCCGGGATGCGCTGCATGGCGCTGCCGTCGCTCTGTGTCGAGGATGCCTGCGCCGATGAGTTTCTCTCCTACCTGCTGAAGTTTGCCCGGCAGCGCAAAGTGGGTTGCGCCTACCATCCGGAGACGGAGCTGGGCCCCGTCGTTTCGGCGGAGCACAAGGAGTCCGTCATCAACTGGATTAACAAGGGTGTCGCGGAGGGGGCCGAATTGATTCTGGACGGTCGGAACGTCGTCGTACCCGGTTTTGAGAACGGTCACTTCATCGGTCCGACGATCTTCGACCATGTAAAACCAGGAATGTCTGTCGGGGACTCTGAAATCTTCGGTCCCGTGACCTGCATCAAGCGGGTGAAGGATTTTGAGGAAGGAATGGCCATCATGAACGGCAGCCGGTTCGCCAACGGCTCCTGCATCTTTACTCAGAACGGCTATTACGCCCGTGAGTTCGTACGGCGGACCCATGGCGGGATGGTGGGAGTGAACGTGGGCATTCCCGTGCCCGTTTCCTACTTTCCTTTCGCTGGACACAAAGACTCCTTTCTCGGCGATCTCCATGTGATGGGACGGGACGTGGTCGCCTTCTACACGGAATCGAAGTGTGTGACCAGCCGCTGGTTCAGTGAAGAGGACAAGAAGGAGACGAAGATAAGCACCTGGGAGGGCACCATCACGAGGAAGTGATCCCGTGTATGCCACCGTTAGATTTTTCTTTTTACTGCGGGATGCTAACTGCCCCTGTATGCGGAGCAGCAGGGCGACGTCTGCGTCGCCTCTTTCTCAGCCGTTTTGCCGGGGCTTCATCGGCGGGCGGTTCTGAACTGATTGCGGAAGGTACCTCTGAAAGGAAGGCGTCCCACCATTCCAGGGCGGCTCGATTTTCCCCTCTTGCCTCCGCAGCAAGGCGCAGGTATGCCAGGGCGTCTGCAAACCCGGGTCTGTTGACCATGACAGAGGGACGACGCGGTGGCTTTCTGTGCAGTGAGGGCTGCATGGCGAGGATACCGCGCAGTTGATTGCCGACCCGTCCGGGGATGCTCACAATCTGGCAGAACTCTTCCATGGCAACGGTGCATGCGGCATCCAAGGCCTGCTGGCGGGGGATACCGTCCCGGTGGTGGGCAAGCACTGCTTCTTCCAGGCTGGGACCGAAGAATGCGGCGCAGAAAAGCGCTGGAGATGGCGGTGTCCCGCATTGGCATAGCCGGTCGAGGCCTTCAAGATTTGCGTGCATGATGGTCAGGTGACGGCTGCTCCCACTGAGCCACTGACTGAGCCTGGGGAAAAGGGCCGCAAGAAGTCCACTATTGTCCAGGAGGCTGAAAACCGGTCGCGCAGCGCCAAGCAGGAAAAGTTTCAGTATCTCTTCGTAGAGCCTTCCCGGTGCAGCACGAGAAATAGTGGAGGACAGCTCACCAAGGATCTCCCACGTGGCCGGTTCGATGACGAGGTTGTGAGATGCGGCAAAACGAACGGCGCGGAGCATGCGCACCGGATCTTCCGTAAAGCGCACATAGGGGTCGCCGATGGGACGGATGAGCCGCTCGTGGAGGTCGTTCAGTCCGGTCGAGTAGTCAATTAGCGAAAAATCGGCGACATTATAGGCAAGGGCATTGATCGTGAAGTCACGGCGGACGGCATCCTCTTCCGGCGTGCCAAAGACGTTGTCTCGCAGAACCATTCCGTTCCAGTCCTTGAGGTGACGGGGCGGGCCGTTATTGGGACCTGGCTCTTCCAGGTCCGCTTCATCGGAGGGGGCGGCAGCCCGAAACGTAGAAACTTCCACGATTTCGTCCTGAAAGTGGAGATGAGCCAACCTGAAACGGCGGCCCACAAGACGGCAGTTGCGGAAGAGCCGTTTGATCTGACCGGGTGTGGCATCGGTGGCGATGTCGAAGTCCTTGGGGGTTCGTTCCAGGAGCAGGTCGCGGACACATCCCCCGACCAGGTAAGCAATGAAGCCGTGGTCACGGAGTCGGTAGAGGGTGCGCAGTACATTCGGGCTGATCTGCTTGCGGGAGATCCGGTGTTCCTGCCGGGGAATAATTCGAGGTTGCATGGTCTCCACCATAGCACACCCGGTGGAAAAAGCAAAATACCGTCGGCAGGAATTGGAAACCATGCCGGAGGCCTCTTGCGCCGCCTGATTGACGCAGTCAAAAAAAAAGGCTAGAATAGCCTGCATGATTCAGCCACCCCTGTTGCCGGTACTTTCTCCGGCAGTCTGGGGTGCGGCGGCTGCTCCTCTTCAGGATTTTAAATCAAGCAGACAAAGGAGAAAGAATATGAAAAGAGTGATTTTAGCAGGGATAATGTTTTTGTTGGTGGCCGGTGTCGCTGTGGCCAAGGACTTTGAGGTGACGAAGAAGGCAGGCGATTTCACCGTAATTGTAAAAATTGACAAGAATCCTCCAGTTACCGGTGAAAACAACATTTCTGTCGCCCTTAAGGATGCCGGTGGCGCCAATGTCAAAGATGCCAAAGTTAATATTGAATATTCGATGCCGGCTATGCCGGGGATGCCGGCCATGAGATACACGACCGATGGAGTGCCGAAGGGTGGCGTGTACCAGGCAAAACTGAACTTTTCCATGTCCGGGGCCTGGGATGTGGCCTTACGGATCACTCAAGGAGCGAAGAAAGCCCAGGCCAAGTTCAATATTGATGTGAGGTAGAAAAATGTCGAAAGGATGGGATGGTACGGCTTCAGTGCCGATCAGGGGGGTAGCGGCATCAGCATCCCTTTGGTTCTGTTTATTAATTATTGCAGTCGTGTCGTCCTTTGCCGAAGAGGGTACTGTAAGACTCCCTGATTTGATCCGGGAGGCGGTGAAAAACAATCCGGAAATTCACATCTCCGCGGCAAGAACGCAGGCCGCTGAGCACAGGATTCCCCAGGCCACAAGTCTGGCCGACCCCATGTTCATGATCGGCTACGAGAATGAAGGGACGAGCAACCCCTATACGTTCAACAGAGACGTAAACGGTATGCCTGCCGACTCCCGGTGGATGTTCTCTTATTCCCAGCAGCTTCCCTATCCGGGGAAACGTGCCTTAAAGGGAGAGATGGCCGCCCGGGATGCGGAAAATTTGAAGATATTGATTAATGCCGCCCGGTTGAACACCATCGTCCGGGTTAAGGAGCTCTACTACGATCTCTCCCTCGCCCATACCACGATTGACCTGCTGCGGGACAAAACAGCGCTTTTTTCCCGGGCTGAGGATGCAGCCCTGGCCCGATACGCCTCCGGGATGGCGCCACAGCAGGAGGTGCTGATGGCCCAGACGGAAAAGTACATGCTGCTGGAACGGGAAGAGATGGAGAAGCAAAAGATCAAGTCTCTGGAGGCGATGCTTAATGCCTCCCTGGGCCGTGATGGCAGCATCCCTCTCGGTGGCCGGCCCGAAAAAGCCATCGCTGTACTTTCTCCGAACAGTCTGGAAGAACTGATAAAAATGTCCTATGACCAGAACCCCCTGATAAAATCCAGGGAAAAGATGACCGCCGGAGCCGAGGCCAAAGTGCGGATGGCCAAGAAGGAGTACTATCCAGATTTCACACTCGGCGGCGCCTATTTTGGCAGAGGGGAGCAGTTCCCGGACATGTGGAATCTTACGGCAACTGTCAATTTGCCTATATATTACAAAAAGAAGCAGGAACAGGGTGTTCTGGAGGCGGAGGCATCTTTGCTAGAGACGAAGAGGGATGTGGAGGCAACGAAGCTGATGGTTGCATCTTCCCTGCGGGACAACCATGCCATGGTCAAGACGGCGGAGAAATTAATGGCTCTGTATAAAGACGGCTTGATTCCCAGGGCCTACCAGGATTTTGAACTGGCCCTGACCGGATATACAACGGGCAAGGTGGAAGCAATCACTGTCATCACGAGATTGAAGGCGCTTATTGATTACGAGCTGTTATATCAATTGCAATTCGTCCAGAGAGAAAAGGGCATCGCCAGGCTTGAAGCCATAGCGGGAATTATGGATTACGAAACGGGGGCAAAATGAAGCAAAGAAAAATTATTGTAATCGTAATCTGTCTGCTCGTGGCAGCCGGCGCGCTTGCTTACATTTTTAATCCCTGGTCAGGGAAAAATCTGGCGGCAAAGATCGGGATAGTCAATGGTGAAAAAGCAGCCCCGACGGCGCCATCAGGTCATCAGCATGGGAGTACCCCAGCCCCGGCGGAGACAGAGGTAAGTGTTGCGCAAACCGCCGCAGAAGCGCCGACCGTGGAAATACCGATGGACAAGCAAAAGCTCATCGGTCTCACGACCGTGAAAGCCGTGATAAAGCCTATGCAAAAGGTGATTAGGACGGTGGGCCGCATCGAGTATGATGAAAAAAAACTGGCCACGGTCAATACCAAGATTGAAGGGTGGATCGAAAAGCTCCATGTAGATTACACGGGCCGCTACGTAAAGAAGGGGGAACCGCTGGCCGAAATTTACAGCCCAGAACTGGTGGCAACCCAGAAAGAATTCTTAAATACCTTGCGGTGGGCGAGTCAGGGTAAAGATGTGAAAGACGAGCGGGTATCCCTGCTGATGACCAAAGACGCCGCGGTCATCCTGGAAGCGGCGAAAGAGCGGTTGAGGCTCTGGGACATCAGTGAAGAGCAGATAAATCTGATTGAGAAAACAGGGAAGCCCGTCAGGACGTTAGCCATCTACAGCCCCGTCAGCGGTTACGTCATTCAAAAGACGGCTGTGCAGGGAATGCGCGTGATGCCGGGGGAAAAACTATTCGATGTTGTTGATCTTGCTACCGTTTGGATCGTTGCGGATATTTACGAATACGAATTGCCGCTGATCAAGGTGGGGCAAATGGCCCGCATCGGTTTGAGTTATTTCCCAGACAAGGAATTTTCATCCCCGGTGGATTACATTTATCCTTCCTTGGCGGGCGATATCAGAACAGCCAAGGCGAGATTTACGATTCCCAATCCCGATGGTGTTCTGAAGCCCCAAATGTTTACCAATGTGGAAATCAAAATCAATCTAGGTAGCAGGCTGGCCATACCGACAGCGGCAGTCATTGATACGGGAGTAAGACAGATCGTTTATGTGGACAGGGGCGAGGGGAATTTTGAACCGCGGGAGGTAGTGCCGGGCTTGCGGTCGGAGGACATGGTGGAGATTATCCGCGGTCTCAGGGCCGGAGAGAAGGTGGCGGCCTCGGCCAACTTCCTCATTGATTCGGAGGCCCAGTTGAAGGGTGTTGCACCCTTGCCCCTGAGGCGCAAATAATAAGATGATTGCAAAAATAATCGAATACAGTGCACGGAATAAATTCATCATATTCCTGCTGATTGCGTCCCTGGCCATCTGGGGATACTGGGCCTTGCAGAAAACCCCGCTGGATGCCATTCCCGACCTGAGTGATACGCAGGTCATCATCTATACGGAATGGTCAGGCCGCAGCCCCGACCTGGTGGAAGACCAGATTACCTATCCCATCTCCTCCACGCTGCTCGCGGCGCCGAAGGTCCAGTTTGTCCGGGGGTTCTCCTTCCTCGGCAGTTCCTTCATCTATGTCATTTTCGACGAAGGCACCGACATCTACTGGGCCAGAAGCCGGGTGCTGGAATATCTGCAGGCCGTGAAGGCCAAGATTCCCACGGATGTCAATCCGGTGCTGGGCCCCGATGCCACGAGCGTCGGCTGGGGCTTTTCCTATGCCCTGGTTGACAAGACGGGGAACCATGACCTCTCTCAACTCCGTACCCTGCAGGACTACAACCTGAAATTGGCAATTGAAAGCGTGCCTGGGGTCTCCCAGGTCGCGAGTTTGGGAGGATTCGTCAAACAGTACCAGATCACTATTGATCCTAACCGGCTTCTTGCTTACAACATTCCGCTCATGGCGGTGCTGGAGGCCGTCAAAAAGAGCAACCGCGACGTGGAAGGCCGGGTTCTGGAATTTTCCGGCGTCGAATACATGATCAGAGGACGCGGCTACATTAAAGGGTTGAAGGACCTGGAGGGCATTGCCGTCGGCACGAACGGCCAGGGAACTCCCGTGCTGCTGAAGGATTTGGCAACGGTGCGGCTCGGCCCGGAGATAAGACGAGGCATTGCGGAGCTGGACGGCAAGGGCGAAGTGGCGGCGGGAATCGTCGTGGTGCGGTTCGGCCAGAATGTCCTTGACGTTATCGAACGGGTCAAGGAGCGGATCAAGAATGATATCGCCCCCAGCCTGCCCCAGGGGGTGGAGATCGTCACCACCTATGACCGCTCCGACCTGATTTCGCGGTCCGTGGATACCCTTAAGGATGAGATCATCAAGCTGACGATCGCCGTCAGTGTTGTCTGCATAGTGTTTCTCTTCCATCTGCCCAGCGCCCTCGTAGTCATTCTGACGTTGCCCATCGCGATCATCATCTCTTTCATCTGCATGTATTACCTGGGAATCACGTCCAACATCATGAGCTTGAGCGGGATTGCCATCGCCATCGGCGCCATGGTGGACGCCTCGATCATCATGGTGGAAAATGCTCATAAAAGACTGGAGGAATGGGAGGAACAGGGCAAGCCCGGCAACCGGACGGATGTTATCATCGAGGCCGCCAAAGAGGTGGGACCGTCGCTTTTCTTTGCGCTCCTCGTCATCAGCGTTGGTTTTCTGCCTGTTTTTACCTTGCAGGGACAGGCGGGAAGGCTCTTTAAACCCCTGGCCTATACGAAGACCTTTGCCATGCTCTTCGCTTCATTTCTGGCTGTTACATTGACTCCCATGCTCATGACTCTTTTTCTGCGCGGGAAGATTCAGCCGGAGGATAAGAATCCCATCATCGTTTTCCTCGGCAAGCTCTACCGGCCTCGGGTCGCCTTTGCCCTGAAATATCCGAAAGCCGTCATTGTCGCGGCGGTAATTATCATGGCCTTGACCGTTTATCCGATCATGAAACTGGGTTCGGAATTCATGCCGCCCCTCTACGAAGGCACGCTTTTTTACATGCCCGTGACGGTGCCGGCTGCTTCTATCACTGAGGTGTCCCAATTACTCAAACTTCAGGACAGCATCTTGAAGAAGATCCCCGAAGTGGCCCAGGTATTCGGCAAGGGAGGGCGGGCGGAAACAGCCACCGATCCGGCGCCGCTCGAGATGTTTGAGACGGTTATTAACCTCAAGCCGGAATCGGAGTGGCGTCAGGGGATGACCGTGGAGGCCCTGAAGAGCGAGATGAATGATGCCCTTTCCATACCCGGTGTGGCCAACTCCTTCACCATGCCGATCAAGGCGCGGATAGACATGCTCTCTACCGGCATCAGGACACCCGTGGGGATAAAGGTGCTCGGACCGCGCCTCGACGAACTGGAGAGGATCGGGAAAGATATCGAGCAAGCAGTAAAGGATGTTCCCGGCACCCGGAGCGCCTATGCGGAACGGGTAACGACGGGATACTTCCTCGATTTCGATATCAAACGCGAGGAGATTGCCCGCTATGGCCTCTCTGTGGATACGGTGCAAGAGGTCATTCAGGCGGCCGTGGGCGGGATGAATCTGACGACTACTGTTGAGGGAAGGCAGCGCTATCCCGTGAATGTGAGGTATGCGCGGGAACTGAGAAACGATATAGATAAACTGAAGCGGGTGCTGGTGCCAGTGACGATGTCTGCCTCGCCTGCCGGTGGGGAAGGGGTGGGCGGCTCTGCTGCCGGAGCTTCCCGGGGCCTCGTCCAGGTGCCTATGGGGCAGTTGGCGGATATCAGGATCGTCAAGGGCCCGACGGCGATCAAGAGTGAGGAGGGCATGCTGTCGTCTTACGTCTATGTGGATTTTTCCGGTCGGGACATGGGCGGTTACGTGGATGAAGCCAAGAAAAAGGTGGCAACGGTGAATATACCCGACGGCTACCGTTTGCAGTGGAGCGGCGAGTACGAGAATCTGGTGAAGACGCATGCCCGGTTAAAGGTGGTTATCCCGCTCACGGCCCTGCTGATCTTTGTGCTCATCTTTATCAACACCAATTCCATCACCAAGACGGTGATTGTCTTTCTGGCCGTCCCCTTCTCCCTCGTCGGTTCCTACTGGTTCCTCTACCTGCTAAATTACAACATGAGCATCGCCGTCTGGGTGGGGATGATAGCCCTGGCGGGATTGGATGCCGAGACGGGGGTCATCATGCTCCTCTATCTGGACCTGGCCCACGACCAGTGGAAAAAAGAAGGGAGGCTGAACAATATTGAAGATTTGAAGGACGCAATTTTGCACGGGGCAGTTAAGCGGGTAAGGCCGAAGCTCATGACCGTGGGAGTCATTCTCGCCGGTCTGATTCCGATCATGTTCAGTAATGGCGCCGGTTCCGACGTGATGAAGCGGATCGCCGCGCCCATGATCGGTGGTGTCATTACCTCTGAACTCCTCGAACTGACGGTATATCCTTCCATATATCTGATTTGGAAGAGAAGAGAGTTTAAAATCAAATAATTAGCATTAATACACATGATTAAAACGACAAGGAGGGCTTAGCGATGGCAGACTTAACGGAATACTTTAGATGCGGGATGAAGCACCGGCATTCCCGGAAGTGGTTCGGATATCAAACGGGATATCAAATGTGGTGCGTAGTTATCGTGGCGATAATGCTGGTGGGATGCGCGCCAGCCCTGTACAGCGTTGACATGAAGTATGTCCCTACCCGGAGCTTCCCCAAGACGCAGGGGGTTACACAACCCATCGCTCTGACGGTAGCCGCTTTCCAGGACGCGCGGAAGATAGCAGACAACATGCTGATCGGCCGGGTCATTAAACCGAATGGTGAGCAGATTCGCGTCCTGCCCAAGTTTGTCAAGCCTTCCCAGGCCGTCACGGAGCCGATCAAGGAGTTTTTCCGGCAGGCCGGCTACCGGGTAGCCACGGAAAGCCCGGCGTGGGATCTCCAGGAAGCGGGCATCAATAAAGGATGGGGACCGATTATCGTCGGCGGCAGCATAGACGAACTTGATGTCGTCTGCCAGAACTCGCTTACCGTCACAAAGTACCAGGCGAAGGTGAAACTAACCATCTATTTTGCCGATACGGTCACGGGTAAAATCTTCCATACCTTTACAGCAGACAGCAGTACGTCTCTCGATCATGTCCTCTTTTCCGAGGAAATGCTGGCAAAGCAGATCAACACTGCCCTCGCGGGCGCCATCGAAAAGTTTTTCGAGGGTCGGGACATGGCGAATATTATCAACAAGAGAGGCAATAAGTAATTATTCCTGGTTGATTGAAACAAAAGGAATAAAAAACATTGGGAAAGAAAATGGCGGTGCTGTATATTGGACGGACTTGTTGCCGGGGAGAAATGAATAACATGAATCGGGGCGGGCATCGCTTATGACAGAACCAAATGAAACATCGCATGACGAGAGCAATAATATGGACCTCAAAGGGCCTTCCGCCTGCCAGACCCTTCTGCAGTGCGGCGTGGAGAAAATCGTCCGGGGTGAGACCGACCTGATCGAGATGCTCAGCGTCTGCATAAAATGAAAGAGAGGTGCGGCATGATTTACGTTATCGCGACGGTTGATCTGGCGGCAGGAAAGCGGGCTTTATATCTGCAAGAACTCAACAAGATTATTCCGCTGGTAAGATCTGAAAAAGGGTGTGTAGAATACGTTCCGGCAGCCGATGTAATCACGGACATACCGGTTCAGGAGCCGATCAAGGAAGACACCATTACCATTACTGAGCGCTGGTCAGATATTGACGCCTTGAAGATTCATCTGATGGCGCCCCACATGCAGAGCTATCGGGAAACGGTCAAGGATTATGTGCAGCTTGTCAGGATAAGAGTTCTGGCGCCGCTTTAGAATCAGGCGAGGTCTCTCCGGAGAAGAAAAATGACAAAGATTACGGACGACAGGATACCTTCCCGGGCGGAATGCGATGCACTCATGGTGCAATATTCCATGCTGCCAAACATCGTGAAGCATTCCCGGGAGGTCATGCGTGTTGCCCTGGCGATCGTGGACAATCTGAGAAGCGGTGTATCCGTAAACAGGGACTTGGTGCTTGCGGCCGCGCTCCTGCACGACATCGCCAAGACCAAGTCTCTGGAAACAAAGGAGCGTCATGATGAATCCGGCGGAGCGCTTTTGAGGGAGCTGGGATTCCGAAGCGCCGCTGAAATTGTGGAGCAGCACGTCATAATTCATAATTTTAATCTTGAGGGAAGGCTTGAGGAGCGGGAGATCGTATACTACGCCGATAAGCGCGTGCTGCACGACACTATTGTGACCATTGAGGAACGGGTGCATGACCTCATCCAGCGATACGCCGCCACAGAGGAGATACGCCACCGGATCCTCCAAAACAAAACCCAGGCGCTCGCAGTTGAACGGAAGATCGCCGGCTTCATGGCAATGGATTTGCACCGCTTCCTTGGAAGGTAAAGTGGAGCGGATTATCGAACCGGGACAGCCGGGCAGCGGAAAAGTCTGGTAATGGGTGAAATATGTTACACGAAAACGTTATGATTGATTTTACAGAAGCACAGTTGGAAAGATACAGCCGGCACATCATCTTGTCGGATATCGGCATTGAAGGGCAGCATGCAATTCAGTCAGGCAAGGTACTGATTATCGGCATGGGCGGCTTGGGATCTCCTGCCGCCCTCTATCTGGCCGCCGCCGGTGTGGGCACAATCGGGATAGCCGATGCCGACCGGGTGGAGCTTTCGAATTTGCAACGGCAGGTAATCCACTTTACCAGCGATCTCGACCGCCCGAAGGTGGAATCGGCGGCGGAAAAAATGCGGGCCATCAATCCTGATATTACTGTCAAAACATATTGCGAATATATCCAGGCCGCCAACATAGGACCAATCATCGCCGATTACGATTTTGTCATTGACGCAGCGGATAATTTTGCCACTAAATTCCTCATCAATGATGCCTGCGTAATGGCCGGCAAACCATTTTCCCACGGGGGGATATTGCGCTTCCACGGCCAGACCATGACCTTTCTTCCCGGACAGTCGGCCTGTTACCGGTGCATCTTCCCTGTTGCACCGCCCCGCGGTTCGACGCCGAGCTGTTCGCAGGCTGGCGTGCTGGGCGTTGTGGCCGGGATACTGGGGACCATCCAAGCGGCTGAAGCTTTGAAATTCATCACCAAAACCGGCACGCTGCTGGCCGATGCCCTGCTCACCTTCGACGCCAAGACCATGCTCTTCCGGAAAGTAGAGATCCGTCGTAATGCTCAATGTCCCGTATGCGGTGATCAGCCTGCCATCACGACCCTGATGGACGGGGAACAGGCGGTTTGTGATTTGGACTAACGGAGTTAGCATTATCCTGAATATCAAAGGGAATAAATGACCATACAATTCGACACCATCAAGCCTGAGGAGCAGATTCCGGCGTTTAAGGACCTGCGCGGCGTAGTCTGCCCGATGAACTTCGTGAAGACTAAGATGGAGCTGGCCAAACTGAAAAGTGGTCAGTTGCTCCGGGTCTTTCTCGATGACGGGGAGCCGATCGCCAATGTCCCACGCTCGGTGGCCGAAGAAGGACACCAAATTTCAGAACAAACGAGGATAGACGACTACTGGTCCGTGCTAATCGAGAAGAAGCGTTGATTATGAATAGATATTGATTAATGAAAGCTAATTTATATCTGATATGTGACCTTTCATATTTTGATTGTGTAGGAGTAGATCATCGAATGATTATGAGATAATAGCTAAAGGGGATAGCTGAACCTTTGACAATCACTGACTATCAGGCAAAATATATAGCTTACGAGCTAACCCGCCGATTTCCTCCAGACAGCACGGAGAAAATTACTGCCGCTCTCGTTGATGCGCAGGTTGATCTTAATCCTCATCAGATAGATGCCGCACTCTTTGCATTCAAATCGCCGCTCTCCAAAGGCGCGTTACTTGCCGACGAAGTGGGTTTGGGTAAAACCATCGAGGCTGGCCTTGTGCTTTCGCAGAAGTGGGCCGAACATAAGCGGCGTATTCTTGTCATTACACCATCCAATTTGCGCAAGCAGTGGTATCAGGAGCTGACTGACAAATTTTTCTTGCCTTGCCGACTGCTGGAGTCCAAATCGTACAATGATGCTGTAAAACAGGGCCGCTTCCGTCCCTTTGAGGCGCCGGAGATCATCATCTGCTCGTACCATTTTGCCAGGAACAAGGCGAGCGATGTCCATGCCATCCCCTGGGATCTGGTGGTCATTGACGAGGCGCACCGCCTGCGCAACGTCTATAAACCGTCCAATGTTATTGCCAATACGCTCAAACTGGCCCTGGCCGGTAAGGACAAACTACTCCTTACGGCCACTCCTCTGCAGAATTCACTGCTGGAGCTGTTTGGCCTGGTCAGCTTCATTGACGAACACACGTTCGGAGACCTGAAGAGTTTCCGCGAACAGTTTGCCAACCTCAATCAAGAGCAGGTATTCCAAACTCTCAAGGCACGGCTCCGGCCCGTCTGTCATCGCACTCTGCGACGCCAGGTGTTGCCGTACATCAAGTTCACCAAGCGTTTGCCCCTGGTCCAGGAGTTCACGCCGGAAGAAAGCGAAGACAACCTCTACCACCTGGTTTCGGAATATTTGCAACGCGATAATCTGCAAGCCATGCCGACAAGCCAGCGCTCCCTGATGACACTGGTTCTGCGCAAACTGCTGGCCTCTTCCACATTTGCCATTGCGGGCGCCTTGATTTCAATTTCCAATCGGCTGAAAGCCAAGCTCCGCAAAGAAGAATCGCCAGAATCGCTTGAAGAAGAGCTTGAGCAGGATTATGAAGCCCTCGACGAAACGACCGATGAATGGACCGAAGATGAACCTGAACAAACGCTCTCCAGGGAAGACCGTGCGGCTATCGAGAAGGAAATAGCCGACCTCGACGCGTTTGCCCGGCTTGCCACATCTATCCAACACAATGCCAAGGGAAAGTCTCTGTTGCAGGCGCTGGAAATTGCCTTTGCCAAGGCGACCGAGATCGGCGCTGCCCAAAAAGCCGTCATCTTCACCGAATCGCGCCGTACCCAGAGTTACCTGTTGCGCCTGCTTGCAGACAGTCCTTTTTCCGAAGGCATTGTCCTGTTCAATGGCTCCAACTCAGACGAACGTTCCCGGCAGATTTACACCGACTGGCTTGCCCGCCACCAGGGTACAGACCGCGTCAGCGGATCACGCACCGCCGATCTGTGTTCAGCGCTGGTTGATTATTTCCGCGAGCAGGGCCGCATCATGATTGCCACCGAAGCCGGCGCCGAAGGCATCAATCTCCAGTTCAGCTCCCTCGTCGTGAACTACGATCTGCCCTGGAACCCTCAACGCGTCGAACAACGCATCGGACGCTGCCACCGTTACGGCCAGCAACACGATGTGGTAGTGGTCAACTTCCTCAATCGCAAAAACGCCGCCGATCAGCGGGTATTTCAACTTCTGTCCGAAAAATTCAAACTCTTCGAGGGGGTGTTCGGCGCCAGTGATGAGGTGCTCGGCGCCATAGAGTCTGGTGTGGATTTCGAAAAACGCATTGCCGCCATCTATCAGCGCTGCCGTAAACCCGAGGAGATTCAAAGCGCTTTCGACCAGCTGCAGCTCGAACTCAGCATGGAAATCAACGAGGCCATGACCCACACGCGCCAGGAATTGCTGGAGAACTTTGATGATGAGGTAAGAGAAAAACTCAGAATCCGCGATGAGGCCTCCAAGGCTTTCCTTAATCATTTCGAGCGTCAGCTCATGCAGTTCACCCGGCATGAGCTGAACGGCCATGCCGAGTTTCTGGCCGATGCGGCCTTTAGACTGAAAACCCAGCCTTTTCCCGAAAAGGCAGATCAAATACCCTTAGGTCTCTATGAATTGCCGCGCCGCTCCGGGGAGGCCCGTCTGTATCGTCGAAACCACCCCCTTGCCGAGGCGCTGTTAGACCGGGCAAAAAGCCGGGAATTAAGACCCGCCGAAATTAACTTTGACTATGCTAAACATGATGGTAAGGTCTCCGTACTGGAATCCTTTATTGGCCAGACAGGTTGGCTTACGGCGTCGCTTTTCACTATCGAATCTCTTGATCAAGCGGAGGATTATCTTATAGTTTCAGCCATGACCGAGCAAGATATCATGCTGAATGAAGAAACTGCCGCTCGCCTCCTCAGCATACCTGGTCAGGTTACCGGTTATGTAGCAGAGCCATCCCGGATTGAAATTTTGACTGACTCTACACGACAGCGCCAGTCCAATATTCAAAAAGAGATTTCCGCGCGCAATGCCCGCTTTTTCGAGGCCGAAGCGGAAAAACTCGATGGCTGGGCCGATGATCTGAAAGTCGGCCTGGAGAGGGAAATCAAGGAGCTGGACCGCCAGATCAAGGAGGCGCGCCGGGCCGCCACCGCCGCGCTGACCCTGGAGGAGAAGTTAGCCGGGCAAAAGCAGATCAAGGCCCTGGAGGCCCAGCGCAACCAGAAGCGACGGTCGTTGTTTGACGCCCAGGACGATGTGGATCGGCAGCGAGAGGCGCTGATTGCGCAGATTGAAGGTAAACTGCAACAAAAAGAGACGATTCAGCAACTCTTCACGATTCACTGGGCGCTAAGGTCATAGAGCGCACGGTATATAGCTTTATGAAGTAGAAACAATCTGTATTTATAGAGGCTTGGAAGGTTATTCCGGTTTCAAGTGAAGTAAAGCTGAGGGCGCCATAAAGGGAAAACGTGAGGTCGCATAAGGGAAAACGATGAAATATCGGATTTATATTGACGAAGTCGGTAATCCTGACCTGGACAGCTCGGAAAATCCTAATCATCAATTTCTAAGTCTCACGGGCGTGATCATCGAGCTTGGATATGCCGCCTCCACGGTGCATCCGCAAATGGAGGAAATCAAACATCGATATTTTCAAGCACACCCTGATGAACCAATTATTTTTCACCGTAAGGAAATGTTCAACAATCGACATCCCTTTGAAAGTTTGGCCGATCCTGCCATCAGGAAGGCTTTTGACAAGGACCTCCTTCACCTTATGAGGGATTGGCAATACAAGGTGATCTCTGTCTGCCTTGACAAGAAAAAACACAAGGAAACTTATTCTGTGTGGCGTTTCGATCCCTACCACTACTGCCTGGCTGTCCTGCTGGAGCGATTTGTATTCTTCCTGAAACGAAATGATGCATGTGGCGATGCTATGGCAGAATCACGTGGCGGCAAGGAGGATAGACGGTTGAAAGACTCCTTCGAGGGGCTTTGGGAAAATGGAACGGATTTCGTTGCTCCCGATCAGTTTCAGGCCTGCTTGACAAGCCGTCAATTGAAGGTCAAAATAAAAGCAAACAACATTGCCGGCCTTCAGCTTTGTGATTTGATTGCGCACTCCAGCCGCAATGAAATTCTGAGGGAACAGGGCTTGTTCAAGGGAAGTGTTTTCCCTTTCGGTGAAAAGGTCATCAAGATTCTTGAAAGCAAATATGACCAGGAAGGTCAGCGCTGCTTTGGAAAGAAATTTATTTGAAGATCGCAATAAAAAAGGCCCTTACGGGCCCGATGGCTTCGCCATCCACCTCCGGATGACCGGATTGATGTTATTCTGACGAATTGATTTTAGGATGTCAAGCTTTTTCTGTCGTTATATTTTTTTCTCAAAGGCGGCATAATTTGATAGCAATTGTAAAACTGCTTGAATGCAAAGAAGAATAGCGTATTGCATGTCCAATCTAATACCTCCAATTTAGATTGGGCATGCATTTATGTCTTGAACGGAAACAGTGACATAAGCAGGACAAAAATAGCGAGGATGTCAAAATGGAAGCTCTGATAAAACAAAAGCCAATCTCAGCCCTCCATGAAATTCTCAAATGGTCTGCCAGCCGACCCGAGTGGCAGCGGGATGCACTTCGACGTATAATCATCAAAGATGCCCTGGATGCAGGTGATATCAAGGAATTGAACCAGCTCTGTCGTGCCAAGCATGGGATACTGCAGGTTACAGAATCAATTGCGAAAGCAGAAGTCCTTGACGAATCCCTCATTCCACCGAAGTCTGGCTCAGAGGCATCAGTAACACTTGTATCAATCGGCAACCTGCAAAATGTAAATCGTCTTCCATCTGATCAGACTATTCCGTTTGGAACGGGTCCAAGTTTGACACTCATATACGGAGATAATGGCACGGGCAAGTCTGGCTATGCTCGCGTTATCAAAAAGATGTGTCGCACGCGTGGAGCACTCCCGGAAATTCGTCCCAATGCGTTTGCAGCCGTACCCACCAATCCGCCATCAGGTACCGTTGTCTGCCGTATTGCGGGCACAGATTATCCATTACTTTGGCAAGACGGAACACCGTCCGATCCTCGCCTATCCAACGTGTTCGTCTTCGATACACATACGGCAGAGCACTATCTGGAACAGGATAGCCCGGCAGTATTCACCCCTAACGGCTTAGATGTGTTGCCGAAGTTGTCCAATGTTTGTGATTCGATAAGCCAACTGATCAAGCAGGACATTGACCGCGTTAAAGCTGACATTGAAGCGGCAGCAAAAAACTGGAAGTACAATGCAACCACTTCTGTAGGAAAGCTTCTTGATGGATTGAGCGCAGATACGAAGCCAAGCCATGTAGAAGCATTATCTGGACTTGATGAACGGCAAAATAACCGTTTAAAGGATCTTGCCGAAGCACTTAAGTCAGACCCAAAGCAAAAAGCGAAAGAAACTCGTGCAGCCGCAGCACGATTAAATATCTTTGCAGGGAAGATAGCGGAAACTTATACTAACCTCTCCGTAACGCAAATATCAGACATCCACAAACTGGTTGAGGATGCCAAGGAAGCTGAAAAAGTTGCGAAGTCATTTGCAACTGGCCATTTTGATGTGTCTTATCTTTCTGGCACTGGCGAAGAACTATGGCGCAGCTTGTGGGAGGCCGCAAGATCATTTTCGGTTTCTTCGGCATACAAAAACCAAGCTTTCCCTGTAACTGCCGATGGAGCACGGTGTGTCCTTTGTCAACAAAATCTTGAGCCACCTGCCATTGATCGCCTTCAAGCATTTGATGCTTTCTGCAAAGATCAGAGTCAGAAACTTGCAGAACAGGCTCGAAGAAGATTGAAAGAAGCCTTTGAAAAGATTCAGAAGATGGAGGTTCTCGATCCTGAATATATTAAGGTCCAGGCCGATTTGGTAGCAGTAACAAAAACCGAAACAAATAACATAAGTGAGTTTGTCAAAAAAGCCGATGAATGTCTGACAACGATAAAGAACAATTTGAAAGGTGGTGTATGGGAAGAACCTGCGCTGATTCCCTTATCGCCGCCCAAAAATGTTGAGGGCATCCCACTACGTGCGGACGCAGAGGTGGCATTGCCGCGTCCAGGACTGGCAGATGATATCACTGCGATAGCAACCAGTCTGGAAGAACGTGCAAATACAGAGGAATCGGCTGAAGATCCCGAAATTCGCAAAAAGCTGGTAACAGAACGCGATGAATTAGCGGCCCACGATTGGCTTTCGGGTGTGAAAACCGATGTACTCACTCAAATTGATAGATACAAACAAGTCGTAAAATTAGGAACGTGCCAAAGAGACACTTTAACCACCCAAATAACAACAAAAAATAGCGATTTGACCAAGCAGATCGTGACGGATACCTTTTGCCAGCGGTTCAAGGATGAAGCCAAGGAATTAGGACTGAGCACGATATCCGTGAAGCTTGAGGAAATCAAAGGAAAAAAGGGAGAGATGAGATTTGGCGTACGGCTTGATTCTAATGCAACTTGCACTGTCAGGGATATTGCCAGCGAGGGAGAAAATCGCTGTATAGCTCTTGCCGCGTTCTTAGCCGAGTTGTCACAGGCTTCGCATCAATCTGCACTTGTATTTGACGACCCCGTTTCGTCATTTGACCATCGGTACCGCGAGAAGACTGCAGCACGTCTTGTTAAAGAAGGTAAGGTCAGGCAGGTTATTGTATTTACGCATGATGTAGTTTTTTTGAATGATTTAAAGATTTATGCAAATGATAACGAGGTTCCCTTGGAGCCCTTCTACCTCGAATGGAATAGTGGCAGACCAGGGCAGTGTATCAAAGGACTGCCCTGGGACTGGAAATCGGCAGATGACCGCTTCGACAAGCTGGAAAAGGAACAAAGAGCAATTGCAAAAGATTGGAACCATGCTCCGAATGAAGACAATATCCAGTCTATCAGGCAGGCCTATAGCTGGCTTCGAGCCACTTTAGAACGAATCGTCGAGAAAGAGATCTTGGCAGATGTGGTATTTCGGTATCGGTCATACATTGATGTCAAAAAACTTGATCGTGTGGTAGGTTTCCAAGAGAGTGAGTGCAAAGAGTTGCAGCGGCTTGTGAAGCGTTGCAATGACGTAACCGAGGCCCACGATCCAGCGGGTAAGCATGCTGCAGTTCCCTCACCAGATGACTTTAAGGCAGAGATTGATGCCACAAAACAGCTTGTGAAACAGATTCGTAACCGAAGGAAGACAGAATAATTAACCGCAGGTTCGGGGGTAGCCGACGAGTGTCTCATCCGTAGAAAGGCAGCATAGACGTAAGGTGTCTCGTAGGAAATATGCCAGAAATAAAGGATAGATTCACTAAATCAGCCAAATTATGTTTGGAGAATAGCCAACGGCTTCTTAATGAGGCTGAACTTTTGGAATTTGAAGATCCACCATCAACAAGATATTTTCTATCCATGATCGCTCAAGAGGAGTGTGCCAAAGGATTTATGTTATTTTTAGTATCTATAAAAGTAATTCCTTGGAATCCTCTAATTTTTCGAGCAACACGTGATCACAGATGTAAACAATTATTGTGCGTTGTAATTGACTTTCTTACGGATGATAATGAATTCATAAATAGAATTAACAGTTTTATATTAGAAAACAAACGGTTGGATATTCCAGCAAGAGTAAATGATTCTATGTTTATCCTCCGCCATGAAAAGATTGGACGATGGGAATCAAATACATGGGTATGGGCGGAAGATCCAAGTTATGAAGAGACGGCCTTAAGCGTTTCTGAAGGAAGGCAGGACCGAGTGAAGCAGCGGTCTTTATATGTTGAATTGGGAAAAACTGGAGAGGTACATGCCACACCCAAGGAGATAACTCAAGAGCAAGCCAATACCGAATATGAGAAGGGGCGGAGGTTCACTTCCTTCCTTAAAGACCTCGTAAGTGGGGAAATACCTACTAGTGTAGATTATGAGAACGTCGAGCAGGGGTTCCGAGCTTTGTTTTCAAAGTACGTGGAGAATGCGTAAAACAGGTTATTAGGAACGATAGGATACTTATATGGTGAAATCGACAAAGCTCGAACTTACATGGATAGGCAAGGAGAATAGGCCGAGGCTGGAGCCGCGGATTCTGCTGGAGGAGCAGGAGAGGTCCTATCATGCCAAACACCGGGTAACGGGGAAGGACATTTTCGACAACCGGCTGATCTTCGGGGACAACCTGCTGGCGCTGAAAGCTTTGGAAGCGGAGTTTACCGGCAAGGTCAAGTGCGCGTCCATCGATCCGCCCTACAACACCGGCAGCGCCTTTACCCACTATGACGACGGCCTGGAGCATTCCATCTGGCTGTCGCTGATGCGCGACCGGCTGGAGATTATTCGCAGGCTATTGGCGGAGGATGGTTCGCTGTGGATTTCAATTGATGATAATGAGGCCCATTACTTAAAGGTGCTTTGTGATGAAATTTTTGGGAGAAAGAACTTTATTAACACTGTAATCTGGCAGAAGGGATTTACAATAAAGGGTACTGCAAAGTTCTTTTCCACAGATCACGACTATATTTCTGTCTATGCTAAAGATGCTGACAAGTTGAAAATAAATCCTTTACCAAGGACTCAAAAGCAGGACGCTGATTACAAGAATCCTGATAATGATCCTCGTGGCCCATGGCAGTCAGTTGCAATATCTGCAAGAAATTATTACAGTAAAGGGATGTATTCAATAACCTGCCCAAGTGGCAGAATAATTGAAGGACCTCCAAAGGGACTATACTGGTCTATAGCTTATGAAAAGCTTAAAGAACTCGATATGGAGGGGAAAATTTGGTGGGGTAAAGATGGGAATGGGACACCCCGTCATAAGAGATTTTTAACAGACGTATTCCAGTTTCGGATTCCGC
This sequence comes from Deltaproteobacteria bacterium, assembly GCA_026388415.1. NCBI lineage: Bacteria > Pseudomonadati > Myxococcota > Myxococcia > Deltaproteobacteria bacterium. The sequence continues at coordinate 37,546 of JAPLJV010000035.1, forward strand.
AAACGATTTGGAATTATGATGACGTAGGGCATACACAAGAAGCAAAAAAAGAAGTTATGAAATTTAACTCTGAGGACGTGTTTGCAACACCTAAACCTGAAAGACTCATTCATAGAGTGATTCATATCGCTACCAACCCCGGCGATCTCGTCCTCGACTCCTTTGCCGGTTCCGGTACGACCGGCGCAGTGGCGCACAAGATGGGGAGACGATGGATTATGGTGGAACTGGGCGCGCATTGCCATACGCATATCATTCCTCGCTTAAAGAAGGTGATCGATGGTGAGGACCCCGGCGGCATAACGAAAAGCGTCAACTGGAAGGGCGGCGGCGGTTTCCGCTACTACCACCTTGCGCCGTCACTGCTGGAAAAGGACAAGTGGGACAACTGGGTCATCAACAAGACCTACAATGCCGCCATGCTGACGGAGGCGCTCTGCAAACTGGAGGGCTTCACCTATGCGCCCAGCGATTCGGTCTATTGGCAGCACGGCCGCTCAACGGAGCGGGATTTCATCTATGTGACGACAGCCAAATTGACCCATGAGCAGCTTCAGCAACTATCCGACGAGGTTGGGCCGGACCGCTCGCTCCTGGTCCTCTGCACCGCTTTCCGCGGTCGGGGGGATTACCCGAGTCTGACGGTAAAGAAGATCCCCCGGCAGGTTCTTTCCCGTTGCGAGTGGGGCCATGACGATTATTCGCTGAGGGTGGAGAATCTACCGGCTGCACCGCCCAAACTTGGGCAACAGGAACTTTTCGAGGAGGAGGGTGGGGAATGAACCGTCACGTAAACGCCATTGCCGGCAGGTTGAGCCTGCGCCCACCGCAGCGCCGGTCCCTGGAAATTCTTGACCGCATTACGGAAATTGCACCACCAGGCAAGAACACAGATACGGCTGACCAGCTTGCGGCTATTCAAAGCGAGTTCCCGTCAGTGGTAGATTTTGAGCGAGAGTTTCCGTCGCTGTGCTTTGCTCTCGCTACTGGCGTGGGGAAGACACGGCTCATGGGTGCCTTCATCAGCTACCTGCACCTGGCCCACGGCGTCAACAACTTCTTTGTCCTGGCGCCGAACCTGACCATTTACAACAAGCTTATTGCCGATTTCACGCCCAACACACCGAAATACGTGTTCAAGGGAATCGCGGAGTTTGCGACGGATGCTCCGGAGATCATCACCGGTGATACCTATGAATTGCGGGCGCGGACGCTGTTTGACGAACTCATCCGCTGCAAGATCAATATCTTCAACATCTCCAAGATCAACTCCGAGGTACGCGGCGGCAAATCGCCCCGCATCAAGCGCCTTTCTGAATATATCGGGCAGAGCTATTTCGATTACCTTTCGGGCCTGCCGGACCTGGTGCTGCTCATGGACGAATCGCACCGCTACCGGGCCAGCGCCGGGGTGCGGGCCATCAACGAGCTGAAGCCGATTCTGGGCTTGGAATTGACCGCCACGCCCTTTGTGGAGACGAACCGCGGGCCGGTACAGTTCAAGAACGTGATCTACGACTACCCGCTGGGCAGGGCGATGGCCGACGGCTTCGTCAAGGAACCAGCCGTAGTAACCCGCAAGAATTTCAACCCCGCAGGCATGTCTCATGAGGAAATCGAACGTCTGAAGTTAGAGGACGGTGTCCGGCTGCATGAGAGCGTGAAGGTGGAACTTGAAACATACGCCAGGGAAAGCGGCAACCCGATCGTAAAGCCTTTCCTGCTCGTAATCGCCCGCGACACGACCCATGCGGGTCAGTTGATGCAATTGATCAAGTCAGACGCTTTCTTTGCGGGGGGATACCGGGACAAGGTCATTCAAGTAGATTCAAGCAGAACCGGTAGCGAAGAGGAAGAAATGATCGAACGCCTGCTCAAGGTTGAAGCGACTTCCGAGCCGACGGAGATTGTCATTCACGTCAACATGCTCAAGGAAGGCTGGGACGTTACCAACCTCTATACCATCGTGCCTCTCCGGGCGGCCAATGCCCGCACCCTCATCGAGCAGTCCATCGGCCGGGGGCTTCGCCTGCCCTACGGCAAGCGAACCGGTGTCATGGCCGTTGACCGCCTTAACATCGTTGCCCATGACAAGTTCCAGGAGATCATTGATGAGGCCAATCGGCCCGATTCGGCGATCCGGTTGCAGGCGGTCGTGCTGGACGAGGCAGAGCTGGGCCAGAAGATGGTCACGGTGGTGTCGCAGACGCACCTGGCGACGCAATTGGGAGTTAAGCCGCAGCAGGTGACGGGCAGCACAAAGATGGCCGGGCAAGACCAGGCGCCTGTTTTCACGAAGCCGGAAGAGCAGCAAGTGGCGAATATTGCCTGGGATGTTATTCGCAAGCTGGAAAGCCAGCCGCAAATGCTGCCAGACATGAACCATCTGAAGAAGCCGGAGATTCAGGCGGCCATTGTCAAAGCGGTGGAGGAACAACGTCAGCCAGCGCAACTGGAATTGGAGGGGGTGACGGAGAAGCCGGACATTGCCGCCGTGGTGGCCAAGACGGTGGAATTGATCACCGAGCAGTCCATCACCATCCCGCGTATTCTTGTGACGCCGAAAGGAGAGGTGAAGTCGGGATTCAAACCCTTTACGCTGTCCTTGGAGACGCTGAAATATCCGGCAGTCTCCGACGAGTTATGGATTCACAACACCTCCGGACCCATCAATTGGAAGTGCTGGCGCTGAGCCGTGGCGGTATTGAGGAATCACGTTTAGAGGACTATGTAGTGAGCGGCCTGGTTGA
>JAPLJV010000036.1 GCA_026388415.1 Deltaproteobacteria bacterium
TAACTCCTGCACAAGAATAACTGGCGAGGAAAGCGAACATCCGCCGCTCACCTCCTGTTCTCAAAATAGATCCCTCTTGAAGAACAGAAAAGCGGACAAATCACGTGCTACAAAACCGGACAATTCTATTTGCTCTTGACAGTAAAATTTATCAGGGTATAGACAGGGAAATTGTAGAATAACAGCAGTATGGAACGTAGGTGCAACCGGCAAGAAAAGATCAGGCACGGCGCCTCCAAGAGAAAGGAAATACTTATGTGTGACGAGACAATTACCAGAAAAACCAGGGAAACTGCCAACATACTGTTTGGCAAAGGCGTCAAGATGGACCCGCCTTACCTCACCTGGAAGGCATTTGACAAAGAATTGGCCAATGATTTTTCCAAATTTATTACCGGCAACCTTTACTCCCGAACAGTCTTGTCCCTGCCGGAAAGGCAAATGATCGCCTGCGCCATCCTGGCCGCCACCAGGGCCAGCGACGAACTGAAACTGCATGTCAACGCGGCCCTGAATGTCGGCTGCGATCCTGCTAAAATTACCGAGATATTTTTCCAGATGGCAACCTATACAGGCATGCCCGCCGTTAATGAGGCATTGGCCGTCTACCGGGACGTGCTAAAAGAGCGCGGTGAATGGCCCATTGGTAAAAAATAAAGATTTTCAGAGACCATGAAACTTCAGATAATTTTTACAGGTAAGTTTTTGAAAGATGGCCGGATCATCGAGAAACTGACCGACAAAACTCTGAGTTGATTCGACATGCTCGGGATCGCCAATTAAAGCATCACTGCCATAAAGAATCCGGTCCTGGAATTGGCGGATAAAACTTTGATAGGATTCCGGATCTTCCACCATGAACGGCACGAGGGATGAAGTGTCTGTGTAGCAATTGGGATAGGTCTCTAAAAGATGGTATATGGCTTTGCGGGAAAATCCGAAATGCGGGATGTTAAAGTTGGTCGCCGGGTGGTTTTGGAGCATTTCTTCCACAAAATTGCCGTATCTTCTTAAATCTACATGGAACAGGACACACATCCCCTGAGACGCAGCGCTGGCGATCAGGCGCGCGGTGATCTCTTCCGACTTCTTTACCGGTCGTCCGAAGGCCTGCTCCATGCCCTGTACGCGGATGTTCGTGTCCTCTTCGGGAACGTAGAGGAGCTTGAGCCCCCGGAAGCCTCTCTGTTTTAACTGCGCCATTTTTTCTTCGATTCCCTGAAGGATGAACCGGGTGTCCGCAAAAGCAATAATCTTTAAGGGCGCCGCCCATTCAAAGTAGGGGAAGGGGTCCTGCTGCATCTCGAGCGCCGCAATGGATATGTGGTCGTGATAAGCACCCGGCACCATCTTGAGGACGGTCTTGATATCACTGGGGAATTCTGCAAACACCAGGGCATTGAACCCTATCAGGCCGCCTTGTATTAACCGGCTGAAAACTTGTTTCAGTTCTTCGGCAGGAAATTTAAAATAAAAATGGATGTGACAGTCATAAAATTGTGTTTTCAAAGCTTTCTCCTTTTCAGTGCGGTCTCTATGGCAGTGAGATTGTTGCGGGGCAGCGCCCAGTCCGGCCTGATGCGTAGCGCAACGGTGTAAGCTTCCCGGGCTTCACCGTAACGACCGGCCAGAAAAAAGGCATACCCCAGATTGTTGTAGACGCGTGCCTTGTGCGGCGATTTCTGGACAGTATCCTGCCAGAGGGCGATTTCGTTCTGATAGGCATGGTTCCGCTGTATCGTCGTCGCTATCAGCACGAAAAATACGAGTGCCAGTCCCCAACGGACGAAACTTTTCCCCTGCGGCATCCTTTCATAGAGAAGATTCGCGCCCTGGCCAGCCAGCAGATACAGTCCGACGCCGGACAGGTAAAGTTGCCGCTCATTGGCAATATCCAGGCGCGGGATTATCGAGTTGGTCGGAAGCAGATGCAGAAAAAACCAGAGAATACCGAAGCCGAGCCAGGGTTTCTTTTTAACCGCGACCATCCCGAGAACTAAAGTGAAGATCAGGGTGGCTGCCTGTAAGGACAGCAGCGGCGTCCAGCGGGAGATCACCGGCAGGTCGGGATCAATATTCAGCCCGGGCAGCCATAAGAAGCGGGAGACAAGATAGCATATCCCATTGATCTGGCTGAGGATATTTTGCCGCAGAGGGCGGGTTTCAGCGCTGAACTCCAGCAATCCCCAATAGCGGGGGTGGTAAAGCATAGCCGCCAGGAGGACACCCAGAAGCAACCAGTAGATGCCTTGGCGGCGCAGCAAGGCCGCCGGCTTTCCTTTGTCTTGGCCCCTGTCTCGCCGGCAGGCCTCCCAGAGCAGGAGCGCCGCCGGCAGCGTAACGGCGACCTCTTTCGTCAGTATCGCCATAACGAACAGAACCGGACCGGCCAGATAGATTAATACCCCTCTGTTTTCCTCGACTCCACACTGATAGGCGTAAAAACCGGCCAGATAGAAAAAAGCCATGAGTGATGTGGAACGTCCGCAGATATAGGTAACGGCCTCCGTCTGCACCGGGTGAACAGCAAAAAGGAGAGCTGCCAGGAAGGCCGCCATTTGCGTGCCGGGCTTTGAGAGTGCCGCTGTCTGCTCCCGCAGGATGCGGCCGGCGATCGCATAGACCAGCAAGGTATTGCCGGCATGCACGGCCAGGTTAAAGAGGTGAAAGCCGAATGCCCCCCAGCCCATGGTCCAGTTAAAAGTGTAGGTTAGTTTCAGGAAGGGCCGGATTCCGTGCGGAAGATCAGCCAGCCACGCTGACCAGCTATGAACCAGGGAATTGTTCACGATCACGTTGTAATCGTCAAACTGAAAGGTCCCCGGCAGGGAATTGATGTGGGCCATCGTCAGGGCGCTTATCAGGAGCAGCGGGTGGGCGATTTTATTGGTCATTACTCTTGACGAACTCGTAAAAGTCGTCACTTCCCTCTTTCGTCATTCCGGGCTTGACCCGGAATCCAGTGTTATTAAATAGAGGCCGGCTTTCCCCCGTCAAGCGGGGACTAAACAGAGCATCGGTATGACCATCTGGAGGACTATGCCGCTCGGCAGCAGCGGCAAAGGCCCGGTCCAGGATGGCGACGGCCTGCCACCAGCGTTCCGGCGCCTTCAGCATAACCAGCATGACCCGGTTCTCCCCCCGTTCTGCCAGGGCAACCAGACACTTGCCTGCTTTGGGGGTGGTGCCGGTTTTCACACCGATCGCCCCCTGGTAACGCCCCACCAACTCGTTTTTGTTTTCCAGATTGAATGCGCGCAGGCCGTCGGCAGTTTCGATGCGTAGCGACACCGTTCTGGCAAGTTCGGCAAATGGCCGGTGGCTCATGGCGAATTCGGCCAGCACCGCCAGATCGTAAGCGGTGGAATACTGTAGGGGATGGTCGTGACCGCAGGCATTGTTGAAGTGGGTATTTGCCAGACCAAGTTCCTGCGCCCTGCTGTTCATCCGGGCGACAAAACGGAACTCCCCTGCACCAAGGTGATCGGCTAAGGCCCGGCAGGCGTCATTCGCCGAACCGAGCAGCGTGGCCGCCAGCAGGTCCTTGGTCCGCAACCTCTCCCCTTGCCGAAGACCGATCCGGGTCCCTGTTTCGCGGGCGGCCGTGTTGCTGACCGTGACCAGCTCTTCAGCCTTTCCTTGTTCAAGCACCAAAAGGGCGGTCATTATTTTGGCCAGGCTGGCCTGGGGAAGCCTGCTTTGGGCCGCCCTCGACCAGAGAATCGCGCCGTTCACCCGCACCAAGTACGAGGCTGCCGCCGTCGGCGGGGAAAGCGGCACTTCAGCTCCTGTGGCAGCTCCCACGCCGGTTAGGAGAAAAACAGCCGTAAGCAGCTTCGCCAGAAGACGGATCATGCCGCCTCACCTACCATTTGAAAATGTCTTTAAAAATCTTTACGGGATCAACCCCGCCGATTCCGCTCTTTTTTTGCGCCGTGTAGGAACGACCGGCCTCAGCACGTGGCTCGGCTGTGTAGGAACGTCCATCCGTCCTTGGTGCGGCAGTATAAGAACGTCCCTCCGCCCGCGGCTTGGAAGTATAGGAACGCCCTCCCTCCTGTTGTCGCTTGGCAGCCGCCTCATCCCTTTCCTTTTTGGCGGCCTCATCTTTGGCCTTTTTTTCTCCCGCCTGGGTAGCCTTTTTCATCATATCGCCAACCGCACCCATAATCCCACCCATGTTCATTGCCTGATATCCCGCCGGTATTTCAAAAAGACTGGGATCCTGTTTGGCAATATTGATATTTTTGAGCTCCATTTTAAAGGGAATGTCCCCTTTATCGGTCTTGGCAACGGAGTCCATCTTGACCATAATGCCTTCCTTGGTGACCCACATGGAACCGTTATATTTCAACCCATCCGGACAGGACATGGCGAGCTTATTTTTAGTAGTCTTCATACCGTTGACCGTTTCACTGCCGAGCGGCTGCTGTTCGATCTTGCAGTCATTGATGTCGTTGCTCTTCTTTTTCCCCTCTTCGAGACTGTTCTCCATATACATCTTCTGATCCGGCATCAGGACCCAGGAAAGTTTCTTATCCATCCGGCTGATCACGATGTTGTTTGTCCCCTTAACCTTCATTTCCATCCGGTATTTATTCTCGGCCTGAAAAACCTTGGACGTCATCGTCATACCCTGACTTTCCATAGTGCTGTCCGCTGAATACTCGACCTTGGCCTGGGGCATACCGGCGCCCAGCGTCGTTCCGACCGCAAAAACTGTTACCAGCAGCGTCGTTATTGTTAGTGTGATAATCCTCATTTTAACCTCCTGTAATAGTTCTGAAATTTCTTTTTACTGCAACTGGATATACCAATTGCTGTTCTCGGCCTGCCTTACCTTTTCACAGGTCAGGATATCTCTTCTTACTCGTCGCCGCCGGAGAGATCAGTCAGCAAATACCATTCCTTGAGATCATCCCAGACAGGGTAAGTCGGGGGGGTGAATGTAGGCCAAACAAGATGCGGAGTCAATGGGAAACTTTTGTTAAGATGACTTGATGTTCATAGGACAGCGTCATTATTCAATAACGAAATCGAAATAGGTCTGCGGAAATGGCTCATCACGCAGGGTAAAATGCCACCACTCCTTCGCATAGTTCTTGAATCCCTGCTTTTCCATGAGCGTCTTGAGCAATAGCCTATTAATCCGCTACTTACCTAACCTTATTGAGTTGCCGGATGAGCATCTTGTCTATGCGGTTCCTGTCCAGATCTACCACCTCGAATTCCCAGTCGCGCCAGGTGAACTTTTCGCCCGTACGGGGGATGCGTTTGAGGATGGCCAGGTGCCATCCTGTCGCCGGATGATCTTGGGCTCATCGGGGTTTTCTTCCTTGAAATCGCCGACGAGGGCCTCCAGGATATCGTTCAGGGTAACCATCCCTACCGTGGAGCCATATTCGTCCACCACGACTCCATAATGGATCTTCTTTTTTTTGAAAAGCTCAAGCGTCTCATAGGCCGTGAGCGTTTCCAGCACGAAGTGGGCCGGCTTTCTCTGGTCAACGATCTTGAAGTCTGCCTCGCCAATATTGCCCAGGAAAAGATCCTTCACAAAAACAACGCCGAGCATATTGTCCAGGTCGCCGTCGCAAACGGGATAAACCGAGTGCAGATCGACCCGGATCTTGTCCCGATTATGCTCGTCCGAATCTTGAATGTCGAGCCAGGTCATATCGGAATGATGAGTCATGAGGGAACTGATCTTCCGGTCTCCCAAGTGGAATACCCTCTCCACAATATCCTGTTCGATTTCCTGTACTTCCCCGCCTTCAGTGCCTTCCTGGACCATGGCCTTGATCTCCTCTTCCGTCACCGTGGAGTGGGCCGCAAGCCTGATGCCGAGAAGCCGGATGATCACCTCGCTGCATTTGAACAGGATCCAGGTAAAGGGAAAGGTAATGTACATCAGAAACAGCAAGGGGCGGACCGTTGCTTTGGCGATCCTTTCCGGGTTCGCCAGGCCGATGTGCTTTGGCACCAGTTCGCCGATGAGGATGGAAACAAAGGTGACCAGAATCACGACGACAGCCAGGGACAGCGAATGGCTGTAGGCCGGATTTAAGCCCATCCCGACCAGGATCTTACCCACGCCCGTGGCAATCTCATCACCGCTGTACACACCCGTCAAAATGGCAATCAGCGTGACCCCGACCTGGATGGTGGACAGAATCCGGGACGGCGCCGTGGCATTGGCGAAGGCCAGCATGGCCAGTTTGTCGCCGCGCTGGGCGTCAATTTCGAGGCGGGTCTTGCGTGCAGACACGAGGGCAATTTCCGCCATCGCCAAAGCGCCGTTAATCAGAAAAAGTACGAGTAATATGAAAATTGCCGAAGCCATAATTTATCCATTTCCCAGAAAGCCACGAATAATTTCTAACTTACTAAAAATTCAAGGCATTAGATCACTGAACAAATGCTTTGTCAATAATTTATTGGGCATAACCAAAATTTTCTGTTAGACCTGCAAAAACAAAACGCATGGCAAAATTTCATTTAACTGGCCGCTTGAATCCGCAGGAGACACGTATGGCGCCATTATCGCAGTTAGCAAAGGTATTTTTAAAAATCGGTCTGCTCGGTTTCGGGGGCACATTTTCACTGCTCACCATTATGCAAAAAGAAGTTGTAGAACGACACCGGTGGTTGACTGCCGAAGAGTTTACGCAAAGTGTCGGCATCGGGACGGTAACGCCGGGACCGATTTTCTTCGCGACAGCGATCTTCGTCGGTTATCGCCTGCGCGGGATACGCGGCGCGGCAGTGTGCGGCATGGGCGCGCTGCTGCCGAGTTTTCTTTTGGTCGTGGCGATTGCCGCATTTTATGTGCAGGTCGAGCATAATCGCTGGGTTATGATCTTCTCGCGCGGGATTGCCGCGGGTGTCGTGGGCTTGTTTATCAGTGTCCTGTGGAAAACCGGCCGGACGACCACAAAGAGTTTTCAAGACGCAGCATTGATCGTGGTCGCTTTTGTTGCGCTGGCATTTTTCAACATTGACCCCATTATTCTGATTGTTCTTCTCGGATTGATCGGCGCCTGGCTGTTTAAACCGCAGTCCATAATCCCAACCGAATAGAGGTGACCGATGCTTTGGGATTTTTTTCTCGTCACGCTTAAAATCGGATCACTGTCCTTCGGCGGCGGATACGCGATGATTACGCCGCTGCATTACGATTTGGTAACCCGCTATGGGTGGCTCACCGAAAGCGATTTCAGCAGCGCGCTGGCAATCGGTCAGATCACCCCCGGCCCCCTGATGATCATGGTTGCGTTTATAGGCTACAAAATCGCTGGTTTATCCGGAGCAATCCTGGGAACAATGGGATTATTTCTGCCGACGGCGCTTATCGTACTGGCGATTGCAGGCTCATTCATGCGGTTCAAGAACGCGCCGATGATTCAGGGAATGATGCGGGGGATCAGCTTGGCTGTTGTCGGCCTGCTGGCGTCCGTGGTAATAGACTTGACAAAAAGTGCCATTGCGGCTCCCGCCGATGCTGTTATGGGAATAGGCGCGTTTGCCGCCGTCGGTCCGTGCAAGCGCGATCCCATCGGCGTGCTGCTGGCAGCCGGTTTCATCAGAATCGTCATATCCCTCGTTATCGGGATTTAAGTGGTTAAGGATAGAAAAGAAGAGGCCAATCCATTTTTCGCTATTATTCCCAGGTTAAATTCCTTATCATCCGTTACCGGCGTCTGCTGATCATCGGCATCGTCACCCTCGTGGCCACCGATCTCACGGGTATGGCTATCCCCTGGCTCATCAAGGGCGGGATAGACCGGGTTCTCCAGCCAGGCGGGCCGACGCAGTCGCTGATCACCTACCCGCTGTTGATTCTGGCCGTGGCCTCCCTGCAGGGCATGTTCCGCTACTTCTGGCGCGTCAATATTTTCGGCTTCTCCCGCCGCGTGGAGCGGGACTTTCGGGCCGACGTCTTTTCCCATATACTGAAACTGCCGCTTTCCTATTTCCAGCACAACAAGACCGGCGATCTGATGTCCCGTCTTACCAATGACATGCAGGCCATGCGGGAGCTACTGGGCCAGGGCACCTTGATGGTCATTGATACGGCCGTGGTCATCTCGGGAAGCATTTTCTTCATGCTCGCCATTGATCCCGTGCTCACCTTCTGGTCGCTTTTAAGTCTGCCTTTGATCAGCCTCTCCGTGCGCTTCTTCGGCAAGCGCATCTTCCAATGGTCGCGGGATGCCCAACAGCACCTGAGTTCGCTCAGCGCCTACGTTCAGGAAGATCTGGCCGGCATCCGGGTCGTCCAGGCCTATGCCCAGGAAGAAAACCAGATCGGCGGCTTCAACCAGCTCAGCGCCGAATATCGTCGCAAAAACCTGCGCCTGGCGACCCTCTGGGCAATATTGTGGCCCCTTATGCGGTTATTTACGGGTATTGCCGCCGCGATCGTTTTGTGGCTGGGAGGACAAAAGGTCATGCAGGGGACCATGACCCTGGGGGAATTTGTCGCCTTTAACGGCTACCTGGGCATGCTGACCTGGCCTGTTATGGCCGTGGGACAGTTGGTCAATCAGTATCAGAGAGGCACAGCCGCTCTGAGCCGGATTATCGAGATCATGGATACCCCCGTGGCGCCAGGCTACCAATCAGACGAACAGCCGACGCCGGCGGGCGCGATCCGGGGGCGCGTCGAGATCACCAACTTAAGCTTCGCTTACGGTGACCAGACATCCCCGGACCTCAAAAACATCTCTCTTTCTATTCCCGCCGGCTCCACGTGCGGCATCATCGGCGATACGGGCGCGGGGAAGAGCACGCTGGTCCATCTGCTGCTGCGGCTCTTCGAACCGTCCTCTGGCGCTATTTTCATTGACGGCGCCGATATTACCCGGATTCCTCTCGCCCGTCTGAAAGAGGCGATCGGGTTTGTTTCCCAGGATATTTTCCTGTTTTCCAGCTCGATCCGGGAGAATATCATCTTCGGCCGGCGGGATGCCGACCTGAAGGAAATAGAGGAATCGGCGCGCGTCGCCCAGATCCTGCCCACCATCCGCGAGTTGGCCGGTCAGTACGATACCATGCTGGGGGAGCGTGGCGTCCGGCTGTCGGGAGGGCAGAAGCAGCGTACAGCCCTGGCCCGTGCCATCATCAAGAACCCGCCCCTTTTGATCCTCGACGATGCCTTTTCGAGCGTGGATACGGAAACAGAGGAAGAGATATTGACCGAGTTGTGCCGGTTTATGGCCCAAAGGACTACCATCCTGATTTCCCACCGGATCTCGACGGTCCGGGGCGCAGATCTGATCGTTTATATGCGCGGCGGCGAGATTATCGAACGGGGTACCCATGAAGAGCTCCTGCAGCGGCAAGGGGCCTATTACCGCCTCTACCGGAGGCAGCAATTAGCCCGGGAGGTTGAGATCATGGACCGCAGGGAGGCAGCGCGATGACCGGGACCACGCAACATGACGACCAGATCCTCGGCAAGGCTTACGATGCCCGTCTCATGAAGCGGCTGCTCCGCTACCTGAAGCCTTACCGCATGATCATGGCCCTTTCCTTACTGCTTCTTACGCTTTATACGGGCATGCAATTGTTGGGGCCTTATATAACCAAGGTCGCCATTGACCGTTACATCACCGATAATGATCTGCACGGGCTGAATCTGATGGCGCTGGCCTATGTAGGCAGTGTGCTGCTCGGTTTTTGCTTCCTCTTTGTCCAGAGTTACCTCACGGAATACACTGGCCAACGGGCCATGCACGACTTAAGAACCCAGATATTTGCCCACCTGCAAAAACAGGACCTGGCCTATTTTGACCGTAACCCCGTGGGCCGCCTCATGACGCGCACGATCAACGACGTGGAGACGCTCAATGAATTGTTCAGCACGGGCGTGGTTGGTCTGCTCGGAGACGCCTTTACGGTCTGCGGGATTGCGGGGGCCATGCTGTTTTTGAACTGGAAGCTGGCGCTGGTCATCCTCACGAGCCTGCCGCTCATCATCTACTTCAGCCGCTATTACCGGCGCCGTTCCCGGGATGTTTATCGGGAAAGCCGGATGGTGATGGCCCGGCTTAATGCGAACCTCCAGGAGAACATCGCGGGGATCGGGACGATCCAGTCCTTCGGCCAGGAGCAGCAGATTTACGAGCGCTTCCAGGGCATCAACACCAACTATCGGGACGTCCTGCTGAACAGCACCCGCTACAATGCCATGTTTTACCCCGTCGTGGAAATCTTCAGCGCCCTGACCATCGGCCTCGCCCTTTGGTACGGAGGCAGCCTGATCCTCCAGCAGGCCCTCCTGCCCGGGGTCATCGTCGCCTTTATCCAGTATATCCAGCGCATCTATCACCCGATCCGGGATATCGCGGAAAAATACAACATCATGCAGGCCGCCATGGCCTCGTCGGAGCGGATTTTCGACCTCTTGGACACGGCGGAAACAGTCCAGAACCCGCCGGCGCCCAGCCGCCCGCAGCAGCTCCGGGGTGCGGTAGATTTTCAGGACGTCTGGCTTTCCTATCGCCCCGGCGAACCCGTACTCAAGGGGATCTCCTTCCGGGTTGAACCGGGGGAGAAGATCGCCCTGGTCGGCGCCACGGGAGGCGGTAAAACATCCATAATATCGGCGCTGTGCCGTTTCTACGAACTTGAGCGCGGCGCTATTCTGGTGGACGGCGTGGACATCCGGCACTGGAACAAACAGGAACTGCGGCGGCATTTGGGCCTGGTCCTGCAGGATGTTTTTCTGTTTTCGGGCAACATGGCCGACAACATCACGCTGGGCGATCCGCGCATCAGTGAAGAACGTATGAAAGATGCCGCCCGGCGCGTCCACATCGCCCCCTTCATCGAACACCTCCCGGCCGGTTATCAGGAAGAGGTGCAGGAACGCGGTGTTACCCTCTCCCAGGGACAGCGGCAGTTGCTTTCCTTCGCCCGGGCGCTGGCCTTCGACCCCAAAATCCTGATCCTCGACGAGGCCACGAGCTCCGTGGACACCCGGACGGAGATCCTGATCCAGAGGGCCTTGCAGGAGCTGCTTAAGGACCGCACGGCCCTGATTATCGCCCACCGTCTGTCCACCATCAAGAACGTGAACCGCATCCTCGTCATCCACAAGGGCGAAGTCTGGGAAGAAGGGAATCACCAGGAACTGCTGGCCCGTCAGGGGCTCTACTCCCGCCTCTACGAGCTGCAATACCGTGCGCAGGAAAATGGCGATCCGGCGGCGGCGATATAAAGTGAGAAATTGCGTATCTCTTCCAAATAAGTTCCCCCTCCCTTGCTTAAGGCACCTACTTTGGCGACGGGAGGGGGGTAGGGGGTGGGTGATATGAACTGGCTGACAATTAGGGAACTGATCCGCAAGGAATTCATCCAGCTTTTCCGGGATAAAAAAAATCGGCCCATCCTGGTCATGGCGCCGCTCATCCAGCTTTTGATCTTTGGTTATGTCGTCAATTATGACGTCAAGGATGTGCGGGTCGCCATTTTTGATCAGTCCCAAACCAGAGACAGCCGGATGGTTGCCGAGGCGATCCGGGGCAACGGGATTTACCTGATTACCAATTATGTCACCAGTCCCGGTGAACTGGAGAAACTGCTGCTAGCGGGTAAGGTGGATTTGGCCGTGACGGTACCCCCGGATTTCAGCCGGTTGATTCGCCAGGGGCAGACGGCGGCTATCCAGATCCTGGCCGACGGCAGCATGAGCAACGTGGCCTCGCTGCGTCTGGCCTATCTATCTACCATCATTGAAGGCTTGAACGGGAAATTCCTGCGTGAGCTCTACCCGCAACGCATGGACTATGGCCGGATAGACGGGCGCATCAGGACCTGGTTTAACCCCAACCTGGATAGCCAGTATTTTTTTGTGCCGGCGGTCGTGGCCTTCCTGATCATGCTTTTGTCGCTTTTGCTCACCTCGATGGCCATCATCAAGGAAAAAGAGGCCGGTACGATGGAGCAGTTGATCGTCACGCCCCTGAAGCCGGTGGAGCTTATTATAGGGAAAACAGTGCCTTACATAATAATCTCCCTGGCCCAGATGATTGTAGTCACCATTTTTGCGATCTTCTGGTTCAGCTTACCCCTGGCGGGTAGCGTCGGCCTCCTTTTTGTCGCTTCCTGCCTCTTTCTCTTAAGCACGCTCGGGGTGGGGCTTTTTATTTCCACCATCTCCTCGACCCAGCAGCAGGCGATGATGACCACCTTTTTTTTCCTCTTGCCCTTCTTTATGCTGAGCGGCTTCGTTTTTCCCATCGCCAACATGCCCCTCGTCGTGCAGATGCTCACCTACCTGAATCCCCTGCGCTATTTCCTCGTCATCATCAGGGGCATCTTTCTGAAGGGGGTGGGTCTGGCGATCCTCTGGGAGCAATTTGCGGCGATGACCGTCATTGGGGTTGTTCTTTTTGCAACAGCGATATGGAGGTTCAAAAAGAGGCTGGATTAATAGAATCTCCCCTAACCCCTCTTTACCAAAGAGGGGAATCATAAAGTCCCCCTTTTGCCGAGGAGAGAAAATCAATCTTCCCCCTTTAGAAAAGGGGGATTAAGGGGGATTTGATTCGCATTTTTAGGTGAAACGCGCATGACGGTACGCCGTCACAAACGATAACGAAAATCTCCCCTAACCCCTCTTTGCCAAAGAGGGGAACAACAAATTCCCCCTTTGCCGAGGGAAGAAAATCAATCTTCCCCCTTTAGAAAAGGGGGATTAAGGGGGATTTGATGCGCATTATTAGGTGGAAAAATGAGGAAATTGTTGATTTTTGACTTCGATGGCGTGGTCGTTGATTCCTTGGATGTTTATGAAGGAACCGTCCGGAGCTGTCTCGAAAAAATCGGCCAGCATTTCATCAAGACGCGCGCCGATTTTCTGGCCCTCTATGAAGATAATTTCTACGCCTCCCTGGCCAAACGGGGCGTCAACCTGGACGCTTTTATGGCCGCCGCCGTTGATATACTGGCCCAGGTAAATTACGGAGACATGAAACCATATCCCGGTCTGAACCCGGTACTCGCAAAACTACAAGCGGGGAACATCCTCGTTATCGTTTCTTCCAGTGGTTCTGAGGATATCCATCTTATCCTGCGCCTGCACCAATTACAGGATTACTTCCAGGATGTCTTGGGTTCGGACGTTCACTTCAGCAAAAAAGAAAAGATCCTCCAGGTCCTGGCCAAGTATGCGATAGATAAAGATAATACCTACTACATAGGCGACACCACCGGCGACATCAAAGAGGCCCAGGCCGTAGGAATCAAAACCATCGCCGTTACCTGGGGTTGGCACAGCCGTGAAATCCTGGCTGCGTCCCGACCGGATCACTTGATTGACCGTCCCGAAGAGCTGCTGGCCTTGGAATAGCTTGATTTTACAGCTAATCTTTATATGAAAATCCCCCCTCCCCCCTTTACCAAAGGGGGGTTAAGGGGGGATTTTCATGTTTCGTTGTGCCCGCGCCGGGCATGGGGGTTAAAAGGGTCAAGACAACAGTTGACAAATCTTCTTTTCTTACATATTATCTTGGGTAAGAAAAAAATGAGGAGGTTAGATTTATGCTATCAACGGTTACCACCAAGGGGCAAGTAACGATTCCCAAGCCGATCCGGGACGCCATGGGAATCGGCCCCAATGATCGGGTCGCATTTATCCGGGAGGGCGAAAGGGTGCTTCTTCAACCCCTCCGGACGCTGAAGGCCTTCCGGGGCGCGGTGAAGACGAAAGGTTCCGGCTCTTTCAGCGAAGAGCGGGCCCGGGCCAAGGCAGCACTCGCCGCAACGGTCAAAGGGGAAAGCGAATGAAGGCCTGCTTCGTTGATACCAATCTCTTCGTCCGGTACCTCACCGATGATGACGCAGAAAAGGCCGACCGCGTCGAGGCGCTTCTCGGTGAAGCGTCCGCAGGCAAGGTGCGGCTTGTTACGGCCGATCTCGTGCTCGTGGAACTCATCTGGGTGCTGGAATCGTCTTACGATATGAAGCCCGGAGAAATCGCGCCCATGATCCGGTCCATCCTGGCGACGCCGGGTCTGGAGGTGATCAACGGCGCAATCATGACCAGGGCACTGGATCATTATGAAGGCCAGAACATAGACATCGTGGACGGCTATATCGCCGCCCTGACAGAAAAGCTGAACATCACCGACGTCTATTCCTTCGACCGGAAACACCTCTCGCGCATCGCCAGCCCGAAGATGATCGAGCCGTGAGACTTTGTTGATCATGTTGTCGGCTGGTTCAATCCCGCAGATTGAACCAAAACATTAAAATTCTTAAAAATAAATTGTGACTTTTTCCCGCCCCCGGTTGTATAATGGGCAACAAGGAAAGTTGAAAAAGATCACCAGGGGGCATAGCCATGACAAGATTGCGGAATTTCTCTGAGGTGAGAATATGAGTGTGCAATTACAGGTACCCGCTGCGATAGCCCAGGCAATTAGGCTGCCGGAGGAACGGATGGTTCAATATCCGTTGGTGGAACTGGCTCCTGATAATAATCACCTGACCCTCGCGATAAAGCATCTTTTCTGGTGGGTTCCTGAGAAAGAGGTAGCGTCACTCAGTCCCGACGCCATCGTGGAGTCTGTGCTCAGTAACGGCAATGAGAATACAGTCAGGCAACTTTTTGATTATTATGGAATCGAAAAGGTAGCTGAAATCTTCAACCGGCAGACATCGGGCCGGCGAATCAATTACCGGCCGCGGACGGTTCATTTTTTCAAAGAATATTTTAACCGCCATGCATAGAGACATTCTGACGGCAAATCAGGTTAAACTCCTGCCTCTGGTCAAGGAATTCGCGCGGGATTATTATCTGGTCGGCGGCACGGCCATCGCGCTTTATCTCGGGCATCGGCGCTCCATTGATTTTGATCTCTTCACCCCCGGCAAGATCAAAAAGCAATCCATCAAGAGGCTCATTGACCGTCATAAATACCCGGTATCCAATACCCTTTTTGAAGATTCCGAACAGCTCCATCTTGTCATTCATGATGTCAAGCTCACCTTTTTTTCCTATCCATACGGGATTGACGCACCCATATATTTTGAGCAGATCATCCATCTTCCAGACCTTCTGACCCTTGCTGCCATGAAGGCTTATGCCCTTGGCGGCAGAGCAAAATGGAAAGACTATGTGGACCTCTATTTTCTGTTGAAGGATCACTTTTCTCTGGCGCAGATTTCAGAAAAATCAAAAGACCTTTTCGGCGCCTATTACAACGAGAAACTCTTCCGGGAACAGGTCTGTTACTTTCAGGATATTGACTATTCTGAAAAAGTGGACTTTGTCTTTCAACCTGTTTCTGATGAAGAGATCAAACGATTCCTGACCGATGTAGCAACAACAGCATTTAGATAAACACTTTATGGCTGGTTCAATCTTGCAGATTGAACCAAAATGTTAAATTTTGAGGCAATTGCAAAAGTCGCATAAATGCCCCGCAGGTCATTCCGGCGGAAGCCGGAATCCAGAAATTTCAATGCGTTACAAGCGCGCTGGACACCGGTTTTCACCGGTGTGACGAGTTTTGCATAGAGGAGATTATAGAAAATCACGGGCTATACCATCTAATGAAGGAAGCGGAAGAGTCAGAATCGTTGGCATTATCTGAGGCGAAGGCATATTACCAAGGGCTGTCCACCTGAATGTTTTTTAGAATTTCAGAGGGTTCTTCATAGAAAAGACATTTACCGCCCTATTAATTCAGCCTTCCATCTTTAGAATGTCGTGGGCGCCGATCCGGCGGAATAGCACCTTTCCCTCAGCAAGCTGAAAAGTGAAGCGGTAGTTCATGGTCACGGAACCTTCCCATCGGTCTGCGGTCCCGATGAGTCTTTTAACCCGTAGGGAAGGGTGGCGGGGATTGTCGAGAAAAAGAGGGAGTTTTATCTCGAAAATGTCCCGAATCTCTTTCGACAGGGCTTGGTAGTCCTTCCGGAACCGGCTGCTGAATTCATAACCGGCTATTTTTTCAACCATTCGATACCTTCTTCAGCCGTCTGGAACGCTGGAGACACCTCGCCCCTTTCGACCTCGCCATCCACCTCTTTTTCCGCCTGCTGCCATTCCTTCGTCCAGTACCATCCCTGAGAAGGATCAATCAGCTTCCTCGGCTTCAAGGCAATATGATTTTCTTCCAGCAGCGCCTCGATGTAATCACCCGCTTCCAAGCCAAGGATTTCCATGAATTTCCTGGGGATGCGAATCTGTCCTTGCGGACTGATCTTCATAACCGTTGCCATATAACCTCCATAATTAAACATTTAAACATTGTTACAGAATCTAATATAAATCTTTTGATTTTGTCAAGAAAAAAATAACAAAATGGGTTTTCCCCCTTGACCCCTGAAGGGAGTTTCTGTATAGTGGGTGAAAAGGGGGCGGTCTTATGAATAATATATTACAAGTAAATGATTCGTTTGAGGAAATTGGGACGAGAACCATTGATGAACGGAACCGCCTGACCGTCGGCGAAATCCTCAAAGGCTCCAAAAGGATCCGTCTCTATCGGAACGACAGAGGCGAAGTGCTGCTGCAGCCGATTGCCGAGATCCCGGCTTCGGAACTCTGGCTTTTCCAAAACCCGGAGGCAATCAACGACGTCCGGGAGGGTTTGCGGGAGGTCTCGCAGGGGAAGGTCTCCCGATTGGATCCCGAAGAACTTAAGGAGCCCTGATTGTTTGAGATTAGCCTTTCGGAGCGGGCAAGGGAGCACTGGGATCGCCTGAAGACAGACAGGGGACTTGAAAAGCGGCTTCGGGCTGTCCGCAAGACACTCCGTTTCCTGTCGGAAAATCCGCGACATCCAAGCCTTCAGACGTACGAGTTCACCAGCCTCAAAGGTCCTCGGGGCGAAAAGGTCTTTGAAGCCTACGCCGAGCAGTCCACACCGGCGGCCTATCGGGTTTTCTGGTATTACGGACCGGAGGAGAATCTGATCACGGTCATCGCCATTACATCGCATCCGTGATGGGTGGGCCGACAAAACAATGATGTGCTCGCTCTGCTCTCGAATTGGGAGATTCGATATGACCACAAGATTCAAAAATTATGATTATGGCGAGTGTGATATTTGCGATGCCTTGATGGAAGGAAGGCAAATCAAACAGGATTTCTGGGTTCGGGGTGAGCTGATTGTCATCGAGGACGTACCGGCAGGCGTCTGCCCCCGCTGCGGTGAAAAGATAGTAAATGCGGCGGTAGAGCGAAGAATTGCTGAAATCATTGAGAATAAAGCATCCCTGCTGAACGCTCCAAAATTGTTAGTCCCGGCGATAAAATATGCCGACGAGCAAGCCGGCGTTTAAAATGTGCAAAAATAAATTGTGACTTTTTCCCACCCTCGATTGTATATAGGGCAAAAGAGGTAAAATTACCGCCGCGGATAATTTGGGGAGGGGGCTTGACCTGATTTCGTAGAAATCGGGATCGTGTCCCCGGTTTTCCGCGGTTTTCAAGGAAGAATTTATGGACAAGCATCAGGGCATCATAAACATCATAAAGTCAGCTAAACAAATTCATGAGGTATTGCACCATGAATAGCGATGCTTTTCTTTCAAACATAAAAACACTCGTACAATCAGACTATCCATCTGCCGAGGTCATTTTATTCGGTTCCCGCTCACGGCACGAAGAAAATGCAGATTCGGACTGGGATATCCTCGTCATCGTCGAAAAGGATATCTCCGAAAAAGAAAAGATTGCCATCAATTACAAGATTTTCGACGTGGAGATTGCCAGCGGAGAGGTGATCAATGCCATCATTCATACCAGAAAGGAGTGGAGCAGCCCCCTGCTGCAAGCCATGCCCTTCTATACGAATGTGATGAATGAGGGGGTTTTTGCATGATATATTCCCAAGTTCGATCTTTAGCAAAGCGGAGGTGAACGATGAATGAATGGATTATGGTAGATTCGAAAATCTGTGCGGGAAAACCGGTGATCAGCGGCACCCGCATTATGGTAAAAAATATTCTTGGCATGATTGCGGGCGGTTACACCGTTGAGCAGGTTGTACATGCCTATCCGGAACTATCAAGCGAGATGGTAGCGGCAGCCCTGCAATATGCCGTAGCGGTAATTGACGAGGAAAAGGTATTGGCACATGCCTGAAAAGGGCCTCAGAATCCTCCTCGACCAAAACATACCATTCGCCGTAGCCGTGTGGTTTCGCAGCCAAAGGCCGTCATGGAAAATATGGCATGTCAAGGATCTGGGTTTCGAAGGCAGGGCGGATGAGTTTCTATACCGCTGGGCGCAACAGGAAAAGGCCATTGTAGTAACATTTGACGAGGATTTTGCCGATTCACGCCTGTATCCTCTGGGGATGCATCATGGCGTCGTCCGACTCCGCATTTGGCCGACCACCATAGAAAAGACGATCGAAGCTTTAACTCGTCTCATGGATTCTCTTCCCCATGCAGAATGGATCGAAAGTCTCATTATCATTGATGATAAGAAAATAAGAGTCCGCCGATTGATATCGGCCTAAGCTAAAGATTCCGGCCGCTGGTTCAATCCCGCAGATTGAACCAAAACGTTAACAAATTCTTCAAGCTGCAAGCCTGATAAATGGAGACGATAAAAAAATAAAAAATAATTTGTGACTTTTTCCCACCCTCGATTGTATATAGTGGTA
>JAPLJV010000037.1 GCA_026388415.1 Deltaproteobacteria bacterium
GGTGTTCCATAGCCTGAATGCAGTTGAAGATGAACTTGTCACTTCCCTGGCGACTTTGGAAAAGGATAATCATACAGTGGCAGGGCTAACCGGTTTCGAATGGATCGTTAGTATATCTATGAATGCAAATTAGTATAAAAAGGGCTAATGCAATCTGTTAGCAAGAGGTGATGGTAAGGCAGCATCTTTCTCACTGTAATATTTCCCCCTTCTTTCTTGTTCTTATGGTAAAGTTAAATCTCGAAGGCTGACATTATTTTGATTTATACCCATTTTTCTAAATGCCTTGGAATTCATCCGGGCAACTGATTAAGGAGCAACAAATGCCTAAAGTTACAGAGTATATCACCTTCATTCCAGGGCAGGACGAATATCTTCCCGATTCCCATGCTTACGTGATTGGCCAGCAGAACTCGAAAGACCTGACGCTGGTTGATGCAGGCTTGATGGGTAAAGGCGCCTATAAATTGGGAGCGATACAGAAGGAGGGGTTGTCCCTTGCCGATATAAAAAGAGTGATCATGACCCACACCCACCTGGACCATATCGGCTGCCTGGGTGAGATCCGCCAGGCACTCCCCGGCATCGAATTATGGATCCACGAAGCGGAAGCGCTGCCGCTGGAAGAGGGTGACGAAAGGACGGTCTATGGAATGGAAGCCTTCCGCAGTATGTGTCAAGCCCAGTTCCGGTTAAAACCAGGCGACTTCAGCTTCCCGGTAAACCGCAAGCTTCAGGGCGGGGAAAAACTGAACATCGGTGGCCTGACCTGGGAAGTATTGCACATCCCTGGGCACTCGCTGGGCAGTATTGCCCTCTATAGCCACGCGGACAAAGTCCTGATCCCCGGAGATGTAGTTTACGCCGATTTCGCCATTGGTCGCTTTGACTTGCATGGCGCCAGTGGTCCAATACTCAGGGAATCGCTTGCCAGGTTGGCAGAATTGGATGTAAAAATCCTTTTGCCCGGTCACAACCGTATCGTCAAGGACGTGCAACCGGATTACATTCTGAAGACAGCCAAGGAGTGGGCGTCCTATTTGACTTGATTGACATATTGCGCTTTCGGTTTTCTTCATATTTATTATTGCAAGTGTCAGCAATGTGTGCTAAACGCTCACCGCTACGAAGTTAGGGGTGGTGCGTAGTGAAAGTCAGTTTGTTCCGAAATTGTTTACTGCCCCATATTTTTGGGGCGCCCTGAGGAACATTGGAGAGATTGTAAATCAGGAAAGTCTTGAAATCAAGGACTTTTGGTAGATAAGGGAAGCTTGGGGAATCTCACAAAGAGGATTTCTAGTCCGTCGGTCCTGAGTTTGAATCCCTGCAAGCGTACCATAAGTTGAATGGTGGGTGTAGCTCAGCTGGTTAGAGTGCCGGGTTGTGGCCCCGGAGGCCGAGGGTTCAAATCCCTTCACTCACCCCATCATGTATTGGTAAGTTGGCGTCCGTAGCTCAGATGGATAGAGTCGCAGACTTCGAATCTGTTGGTCGTAGGTTCGAATCCTACCGGGCGCACCAAATTGCTTTAAAAATATGGGCCCTTAGCTCAGCTGGTAGAGCAACTGACTCTTAATCAGTAGGTTGCCGGTTCGATCCCGGCAGGGCTCACCAATTAAAACAAGGGGTTAGCGAAAGCTGGCCCCTTAGTTTTTTCCTATTTATTGGCCACATGGTTAACCAAATATTTTTTTAACCCCCATGCCCGACGCGTGCACAACGAAGGATGAAAATGGGGTGGTTGCAATAAAAGGTGAGTCACGGTAATCTACTGATAAGGAAGTCACGAAATGTTTCTCCCAAATACTTTCGCAATTCCCCGTACAATGTCTTATTCCGAGAGACCTTGCACAACTACGGAAAACCATCAATTATGTCATACCGGCGAATGCCGGTATCCAGTCTTTTCAATACCTTCTGGACCCCGGCTTTCGCCGGGGTGACAAAAAAGGTAGAAATTCAAAGCTCTAACACTGTTACCACTACCGGTGCGCCGTCCTTGAGAGATAGCGTTTCCTTGAGGCTGACTGGGGCAATTATTTCAATGATATTTGGGCTGTGGATGTTTACGGCCTCGTCAGGCATAACGATGGCCACGGACAGGTTTTGTAGAGAGGCGGGCAGTGTTTTGGCATTGCAGAAATTGGGATCGGGAGAGACAATATCTATGGACGGTCTTTTTCGCAGATTTTCCAGCAGAGCCAGGCAGTTTTCATCCAACTGGACATTGAGCGTCCCCGGGAACGGCTGAAAATGGAGTCTTTCGGCGCACTGCTGCCGAACCCAGTCCAGTCCTGTAAAATAGGCCGCCTGACCGGCGCCGCTCACAATGATGCCACTCAGTATTACCTTTTTATCGGATTCCGTGCTCAAATGCCCTTATCTTTCTGAAAATCGTCTGCCGACGAAGGAAGCTGGCCGACTATCATGGAGCGCAATTTCCCGATGCTCTCATTATTTTCTCCCAGGAGGGGCAAAAGGGAGCGGAGCGCCCTGCCCACTGTCCCGTCGCAGGATAATTGAAATTGTTGCCGGGCTTCCGGTGGAATGCGATTATAAGCCGTGACAAGGTTGTCGCACCACTTGGCAATGACGGCCTCGCTCAGCGTCCCCTTTTCATATACGTACCCTTCCAAGGCGCCGGCAGAAGCGGCAAAATCGTAAATTTGTTTATACATTATTCTTCCTCCAGGTAATTCTATCAGAGTTTCAACGGGATATGCGATTCACAGGGTACTCCTGTTTGACACAGTCCGCAGCCGTAGGTGTCAATGCCGAAAGTTGTTTTTACGTATTCCCAGGCCGTTCCCTGGGTATGGGCACGGCATTTCTCTTTATCATGTCCTTTTTCAGTGGAGATTGCTTCTACCGGACAACGGACGATGCACTTACCACAGGTTCCCTTCGCATAATAAAGGCAGTAGGCATGGTGATCCTGGTAGGGACGAACCGTCGGCGTCAGTTTGATGCGGGCAATAACGGAGCCGCAACGTATGGCCTTCCCGGCGGCGGTGATCAGGCCATCGCAAAGTCCGAAAGTCCCCAGGCCGGAAGCAAAGGCCGCATGCCTTTCGGACCAGGTGCTGGCCAAGCCGTAACGCTCGGAAATTGCACTCTGCTTGAGAGGTGAAAGCTCCGGCGCTAAAGCCTGGCATCCCGCCGCCTGCAGAGAGGCAAGCAAATGCTTGCGGAGTTCGACATTGAATTGTTCGCCAAAGCTACGCGACCTGGTCCACCTTTCCGAGGGGAAGCGCTGCTCGAGCTGATTGTCTCTTTTCGTGGCCTCAGTCTGGGGCAATATCCAACTGATAACGGTCAGTTCTGCGGCGGAAGCCCCGGCTTCAGGAAAGGTAAGGGAGAATATTTCCTCGGGCGTCCAATAGAAAGTGCCGATGTGATTTTTGAATTCGTCATACAGAAGGTCGTCGCCGCGGGAAAAACCGACCAGCGGTTCACCCCATGCCTTTTCGCCCGCTTCATCCCAGAGAGAATTATGAGGGGAATTAAGGGTGAAATCCTTGATCAAATTGACAACCCAAGAGGCTGAAACCTCCTGTTGCTTCATAAGTCGCCACCCCTTTTAACACTCTCGATCAATGCGCCTCTTCCATCGCGCCGGCAATGTACATCATCGTCAGCAGCAGGAAAACGACCGTCTGGATGAGGGAGGTAAAGATCATGAGAAAGAAGACGGGCAGCGGCACCAGCGCCGGAACCAGGAAGAGCACGACGGCCAGGACTATGTCCTCGCCTTTGATGTTGCCGAACAACCGCATCGTCAGTGACACAGGGCGGGCCAGGTGGCCGATAAGCTCGATGACGATCATGAGCGGGCTCAGCCACCAGATCGGTCCCATAAAATGTTTGAGGTATTTTACGCCGTGTATCCGAAAGCCAACGATGTGGGTAGTGAAGAAGACGACGATCGCCATGGAGGCGGTAGTATTGATGTTGGAGGTCGGTGATTAGAAACCGGGCAACAGGCCCAGCAGATTCGATGCCAGGATGTAAAGAGCCAAAGTGGCCACAAGCGGGAAAAACCGCCGGCCTTCGTGTCCCATCGTATCGGTCAGGAAACCATCTATACCGCTGACAACTGCTTCCATGACATTTTGCAGCTTGGCGGGGTAAATGTCCAGACGGCGGGTGGCCAAAAAAGACAGGATGGCGAGCGCGGCCATGATGAACCAGGAGTAGGCAACATGCGCCGCTACCATGTGATTTTCCAGTAATAACAAAGGTTCCATTTTTTTAAACCTCCTCAAGGTAACTTTTATCAAAAAACGTCAAGATAACGGAAAATATAATACCGGCGACCACGACACCCATACCTATTACCAGACCGAATATGTCCGCCCTGGTTTTTGCCAGCACCATATACAGGACAAGGCCGGTAATGGTAAGCCTCAACAGGTACTTGCCGATCAGCATCACTTTACCCGCACTGCCCGTTCCCATCTGGGCAAAGGCGGCGCGCAGGCCCTGGCAGAGGCCATAGAAATTCAGGATGCTGATCAAACCACCCACTAGAATGCCCAGGGTAAAGTTTGCTGACGCCAACGCACCGCTGAGCAAAAGAAATATGCCAAAAACGATCCAACTGGTAAACTCAATCTTTTTTTGCAGCGGCATTTTCCCTTTCCGTTCCATCTTTCTTGTCCACGGGTTTTTCATCGCCTAAACTTTTCTTTATGAGACCGTAAATATTCTTGAATCCAGCCAGAATACCAATCAAGAGGAAAAGGAAAGTAAAGAAATGCGCTGTGCCCAGCTTGCGGTCCAGGTAGAGACCGATAAAAAAGCATCCAAAGATCGTTACACCCAGGGCAATGCCCATGCTACTGATGTTGGCTACCTGCATGAGGGATTTTCGTGTTTCCTTATCCATCGCCCCGGGGACTCCTATCATGAACGGCTGAATAATTGCAATTAAAAAGTTGGGTCGCTAAAGGGAATCAAGATATTCCCGAAAATCCTTTTTTAACTGGGGGTACAGGATGGCCCCTTTGAAACTGCAAGGGATTTTTCCGAAGCGCACATAGTCGGGACGGCTGCCCTTGGGTACGGTCCTGGTCGCGGCGGCGATGAAATCCCTGGCCAAGTCTTCCTTCCGGGCGGCCGACTTTTCGTCCAGTTCAATGGTGACGCAGCAACTGTCTTCATGTTCGCTCTCGATATTAAGCCCCACCACGGCCAGCTTGAATTGTTGCGCCGGAAGATGCAGCTCTTCGCTCAGGGCCTTGATAAGATCAGCAGCCACCTGCTCATCGGCGTAGTTGGCGCCGCCGCGGATGAGCAGGGCCGAGTCCCTTCCGAGCCAGTAGTAATCAAGCTGTCCGTCTGCGGCCATCAGATAGAAACCGATATCTCGAAGGCCGGTGTACCATTGGTTTTGGAAAACCGCGCTGGTCGCTTCCTCCTGATCCACATAACCAGACATGAGGTTGGCGCCCTGGGTGATCAGATAGCCCGGTTGCCCGGATTCGCAGGGGCGCATATAGCCATCCTGACCAAAATCAACGGCCTTGACGACCCGAACTCTGGTAAAGGGAAAATGGGGTCGGCCAATGTAGAAGCCCGGTGCTTTTTCCCCTTGGCAATGGTGATGCCAACCGGCTTGAAAAGCAGTCATTGTTTCTTCCTGGGACATGGTAACGGGGATAGCCATGACCTCCAGACATGTTTCCGTGGAACCGAAGCGCACGTGGGGCAGGCGTTTACAGAACCGGAGCGAATTATTGACTGTCGCGGCGCCTACGGGCGCGGAGCCAAGCAGGATGTCTGTCCCCGCCAGCGCCGCCGCGAGTTCTGCCTTGTCAAGGGGAAGCTGCGACTGCTCGCAGAGATTTTCCAGAAAATCAAAGTGGCGCGGCACCAGCGAGGTAATCAGCATTCCTCTTTTCTTGCGCTCCGCCTCGGCCAGAATAAGCCAGAACAGGGTGGAGTATTGCTGAACCAGATGAATGACAGTATCCTTTCGTCTCATCCCCCAATCGGCCAGGGAGGAAGAATTGGCATGGTGCAGAGGGTTCACAAGCAGTAAATCCAACGGGGAAAACGGTTCGAGACGGAAATAATCCGTGAAGGTGAGGCGATTGGCGAGGTAACTGCGGTGCGACAGCAGCACGCCTCTGGGCAGACCCGTAGTCCCGGAAGTGAATATGATCGCTTTCTCATCGGCATAGTCAAGGCAAGGAAGGTCTGAGAGCGCGGCAGGCGCAAAGTTGGCGAAAACGGAGATCGGCAGCAATATTTGACCCTGCAGGACATGCCGCATGCCCTCTATTTTTTCTGCAAATACCTCGTCGTAAAAAACTATTTTGGCCCGGGACGCGGTTATTTTGTAGATAATACGTTCTTCGTTATCCGCTTGCCAGTTGATGGTTACAGGCACGGCGCCAGCTATTATTTCTGCGAGCCGGAGGATCAGGTCGTCGGGGCTGTTTCCGGAAAAGCAGTGGGCGACACGGTCATTCTTCTCTACACCGTGAAAGATCAGGCAATTCGCGGCGCGCCGGGCAAGCTCGAGAAATTGGCCTCTCGTAACGAGCTGTGTTTCCACCCGGTCGCTGACAACTTGATAGTGGTAGAGAAAAGGACGATCAGCATCTGCAAAGGCGGCCAGATACTCGTCCGTAGGAGAAGAAAAGCCCGCCCGCGAGCGGATGTCGCTGCCATCGCTGAGGCTGTAGATACTTTCTGCATTCGGCGGGATATTGTTGTCGCACATAAAAGCTTCTTATGAAAATGTCCCTCTCCCTGTCTCCCTCCCCCTCGACGAGGGAGGGCCGGGTGGGGGTGACTTAGATTTTTTTTAATGTTTTCCGACAGGCGGCCAGAGTTTTTGCCAGGTCCTCTTCCGTGTGGGCAAACGAGACAAAGGCCGCTTCAAACTGGGATGGCGCCAGATTGATCCCGTGCGCCAGCATCCCGCGAAAATAGCGGGCAAAAAGCTTGGTGTCGCTCTGGGCGGCTGTCGCGTAGTTGTTTACCTCGCCACCGGTGAAGAAGATTGTAAACATGGAACCGATGCGATTGATCCTCACGGGGATCTGTTTCGCCGCAAAAAGATCCGCCATTCCGGCACAAGCGGAGGCCGTCAAGCGCGCCAGTTGGTCATACTCCCCCTTTTTCTCCCGCAAGATTTTCAAGGTGGCGATCCCCGCCGCCGTGGCCAGCGGGTTCCCGGAGAGGGTTCCGGCCTGATAGACTGGGCCCATGGGCGCCAACTGGCTCATGATTTCTCTTCTCCCGCCAAAAGCCCCCACGGGTAGCCCCCCGCCAATGATTTTTCCGAGACAGGTCAAGTCCGGCTCTATGCCGGCCAGATTTTGAAAACCGCCGTAGGTAAGACGAAAACCCGTGATTACCTCGTCAAAAATGAGCAGGATGCCATATTTCTTCGTCAGTTCCCTGAGCCCGGGCAGAAAACCTTCCTGCGGCAGAACCACCCCCATGTTGCCGGCGACGGGCTCCACGATAATGCAGGCGATTTGCTTGCCCTCTTTGGCCAGGATGTCCTGGAGACCGGCTAAATCGTTAAAGGCGACGGTCAGCGTCAGTTCCGCGAGCCGTCTGGGCACGCCCGGGCTGCCGGGGATGCCCAGGGTAGCCACACCGGAGCCCGCCTTGACGAGCAGCGAATCGGAATGACCGTGATAGCAGCCGTCAAATTTGATTATTCTGTCTCGGCCCGTATATCCCCGCGCCAGACGGATAGCGCTCATGACGGCTTCCGTTCCCGAACTTACCATCCGGACCATCTCGATGGCGGGGAAGGCGGCGACGATCATTTGGGCCATGATGGTTTCCGACTCTGTCGGAGCGCCGTAAGTTGTGCCGCGTCGGGCGGCGGCCTCGATCGCCTCTATAACCAAGGGATGGCAATGGCCCAGGATGGCCGGTCCCCAGGAACAAACGTAATCAATGAATTCCCGTCCTTCACTATCGTATATCCGGGCGCCCTTGGCGCTGCTGATAAAAAGCGGCGTGGCGTCCACCGACCCAAAAGCCCGGACGGGGCTGTTGACTCCGCCGGGGATCACTTTTTTCGCCTCTGCGAATAATTCTGCGTTCATAAGTCTTTCCTTGTTGGTGGCAACCCTATAACATGAATAAATATTGCTTGACAATTTTTTTCGTATGGCTAAGAATGCGCGGGTCAGTAAAAAAATAATTAAGAAGGAGGAAGCAGATGAAGAAGAAGTTTGTTTATGCCGCGTTAAGCGGAATGGCGATGGCGATTACGTCCACGCTGGCCATGGCGGCGGAAGCGGCGGCACCGGCAGCCCCGGCAGCCGCATCAGGTGATTATACGAGGGCCATTGTGATTGCCGTCAGTATCTTCAGTGCGGCTATGGTAATGGGAGCTGGTACGCTGTTCACGGCGCTGGGCATGGGGCACGGCTTGAATGGAGCGGTCAATGCGGTCGGTAGAAATCCGGAAGCACAGGGGAAAATCCTGACCACCATGATGGTGGGTCTGGCCATGATCGAATCACTGGCTATCTACGCCCTGGTTATTGCTCTGGTCGTAATCTACGCCAACCCGCTGCTGACGAAGTATATCGGCTAAAAAGTTACAGAGATTTTTGAGGAAAACGTACAACCTGGTATCATGAAAAACTGAGGAGGTGGAAACAACCAAAAAATCAAAGGTTTCCCCCTCCTTTTTTTATATGGAAGCAGATTGTTATACCGGCGTAGGCCGATGTCTAGTCTTTTGCACCCGGATTCTGGATCGGGTCCGAATGACAGGTGGCATTTTCATGCTTCGTTCTAACTTATGGGCACGGGTGTTATTCCGTTGTCCGGGCCGGCCGCGCCCGCAAAACCTTTTTCTCCCCTGTTATGTGTTTCTGCTACAGCATCTTTTCCTTGGCGCGCCGGGAGCGTCGCTGCTTCTGCCGCCTTAACTTGTCAACGCGCGCTTTTTCCGCTGCCACAATCCCCGTTTTTATTTTTTCGATGCGGTCCAAAAGGATGCGTCGCGCCCGAAAACGGTTCATCACCTGGGACCTTTCCTGCTGACATTTGACGGAAAGCCCCGTCGGCAGATGCACGAGAAATACGCAGGAAGAAGTCTTGTTGACCTTCTGCCCGCCGGGCCCCGACGACCGGATAAAGGTCTCCCGCAGATCGCTTTCCAACACCCCGAGCCGCTCCATCCGTTGCCGGAGGGCCAGCTCTTTTTCAGGAGATATGTTCAAATTTGTTCCTCATATTACAGGCACACGAATATATTATCGCTGTAGAATTAACAAGGGGGAATTAGGGCCGGGTTCAGATTTTATTTTGAGCAAAACCTGCCTGTCTTCGATAAGCGCCTTCGTGAGTTCGGCTATGGAAAAGCAAGATCTGGCCAGCCGCCTCCGGAACCCCCAGCGGGGAGCGGACAACCTTCTTCAAACACTGGCGCCTGCCCCGCAATGAGCGGGAACCAAAAAAAGACCTCCCCGGGCCGGTGTAAAATCTGAACTCCGCAATTTTAGAGGAGCAGAGCAATAACTGCTTGATATACATGGAGTATAAACGATGGATGCGCTGTATTTAAATGATATTATACACTTAGGTTATTCGCTTATATATTCAAATAGATGAGTGCTATTAATCTATAATAATCGCAAATATTGTGTGAAAACCAGGCAGGACAACCGCCCTGACGTCGGCAAGCACTTTTACTCTGTTCCTCTGGCGCTGTAGGTCCGCCTTGATCCCAGGCATCCCGGTATCAGTTTCGGCGAGGAGTTTGGAAAAGCGTGGAAAAAATAAGCGGCGCTCACCGTCATCAATGAAGATATCCCGCCCCCCGCTGCCACTGATCATAACATGCTGTAACAACCAAGGAATATCTACGCTCATTAAGGCTGGTTCAATCTTT
>JAPLJV010000038.1 GCA_026388415.1 Deltaproteobacteria bacterium
ACAGCCCCCTTACGATCGGCTCCGGCGGCGTTTCAGCTTACGGCAGCATATCATTGGCGGCCTCGGGTTCTGATAACCTTACAATCGCTGGAAACATCGCGTCATCGTATGGAAATATCAGCCTGATGGCGCCCGGTGGCAGTATTGCCGTCAGCCCCGGTGTCAGTTTGAGCGCCCCGTATGGCACGATAACGCTGAATAGTGTATCTACCGGTACCGACGCTTTGGCGGTTGTAGGCAATAACACGGCTACCGACTATACGGTATCTTCACTGTTAACGGCGATGGGACTAATAACGTCGGATGAAAGTGGCGATGATGAAGATCAACGTAAGAAGAAAAATAAGGAAGGCGGAGACCAGAAGACCGATGAAAAGAAAATGGACGACGACAAGAAGTATTGTAATTAGCTTATTACTGCTGTCTTTTTTGCTGATGTTAAGCCCTGTGGCCTTTGCCGAGGTAGAGGTGGGCAAGGTTACGCACTTGAGCGGGCCGCTCCTGGCCAAAAAGGCGGACGGCACGACGCGGGTCTTGTCCATAAACTCTGCCATTGAACAGGGTGATACCTTAGCTACCGAAAAAAAGACCTACGCGCGGATCAAGTTCACCGACAACAGCGAGATCAACATGCGCCCCGGCACCCAGCTTAAGGTATCACAGTATCACTTCGATCAGGCCAAACCGGCGGAGGACAAGGCCGTTTATAACCTGGCCAAGGGAGGGATGCGCGCCCTCACGGGGTTGATAGGTAAGCGGGGTGATCAGGATAGCTACAAATTACTGACGGAGACTGCGGTAGCAGGCGTCAGGGGCACCACTTATGAAGTAAAAATTTGCGACGGCAACTGCGGATCGGTTCCGAACGGGTTGTATTTATTTGTCCTGGAAGGAATTATCAGTGTCAGCAACGCGGCCGGCACGCAGAATGTGACCGCGGGCCAGTACGTATATGTGCAGACAGCGACGTCCATACCGACAATTCTACCCGGCAATCCCGGCATTGACTTCACACTGCCCGCATCAATCGCCGATGCGCCGAAACCCGGCGATGGTGAAGCAAAGAAAAATGATCCCGGCTGTATCGTGCGGTGAGGGCGCGGGCTCAACGAAGCATGGAAATACCATCTGTCATTCCGAACCCCTTATCAGGTACGGGGCAGACCCGATCCGGAATCCAGGTGTAAAAGTACTGGATACCGGCCTACGCCGGTATGACGATCTGTTTTATTTGCTGGTTCAGGCTTGTAGCCTGAATCAGTTTTTAATATCCTTTTGTTAATGTTAAGGTTCAATCTGCAAGATTGAACCAGCGACAGGGCTGGATACCGACCTACGCCGGTATGACGTTCTATTTTCTTAAATAAAAATCTCCCCTAACCCCTCTTTACCAAAGAGGGGGGGCAGAGGGTTTTCTCCTTGCTAAAGAGGGGAATAATAATAAATTCCCCCTTTAGAAAAGGGGGATGAAGGGGGATTTGAGGTGTATCCTACATCGGATTAAACCAGCCAAGACAGGCCAGTCACAAGGATTTATCCGTTTGAAACGCCAAGACAAACCGGTAGACAAGAAGATATCGTACAGGAACAGATTGAACCGCCTCCTGGCTTCTTTTACAACCCTTTCGACCGAACGACGCGCCGCCATCCTCCTCGTATTGATTTTACTTCTCGCCGCACTGCTTCGGCTCATCGCCCTCGCTAACTGGGGGGACAGCCTCTACTCAAATTTTCTGCTCTGGGACGAACGGATCTACGACGACTGGGCGCAGAAGGCGGCTGCCGGGGCGATGTCCCCTTTCCCTGTGGCTGAGT
This sequence comes from Deltaproteobacteria bacterium, assembly GCA_026388415.1. Classification (NCBI taxonomy): domain Bacteria; kingdom Pseudomonadati; phylum Myxococcota; class Myxococcia; species Deltaproteobacteria bacterium. Next base: position 1,816 of record JAPLJV010000038.1, read on the forward strand.
TCGCCGCCCTTCCCGCCTATCTCATGGTTTTTGTTTATAAAATAATCTCGCCCGATCCATTTTTCATCCGGCTCCTGAATATCCTCTGCGGCCTGATCACCTGCTGGTTGATTTACAAGATCGGCGCGGAATTGGGCGGTGAACAAGTCGGTATGCCTGCCGGCCACTGGACAGGCCGGCAGATTGGAATGGCGGCGGCGCTCCTGGCCTGCCTCTACAAGCCATTTATCTTCTTTAACGTCACTATCCTGAAGGAATCCCTCGGTATTTTCCTTTTCGCAGCGGTCATTTACCTGCTCCTTATAATCCTGCGCCGCCCGGAGACCTGGCGGATACTACTGCTTGCCATTGCGGCGGGACTGCTCGCCAATGTCCGGCTGAACGCCATCGTCCTGATCCCCTGGATTGGCCTCCTGATCGCCTGGGCCGCCTGGCGGGATAACTGGCCGTGGAAGCGCTTCGCTACGACCGCCGCTCTGTTCGTGGTCGGGCTCGCCCTCAGCCTTGCCCCATTTCTGGCCGCCCAGTATCGCCTGACCGGCGAGATGCGGCCCACGGCGGCAGGGGGATTCAATCTCTACCTGGCGAACAATCCCGATAATCCCCTCCCCTACTACCGGCCCGTGTCTTTCGCCTCCTCCGACCCGGCCGAACAGGCCGTCCAGTTCACGATCGAGGCAAGCCGCCGGACGGGGAAAAAGCTCTCGCCGCAGGAGGCCTCGGACTTCTGGACCCGCGCGGTGGTGAAAGAGACCCTCGCAAGGCCCGCCGCCTTCGCCGTGAAGCTCGGGCAGAAGACCCTGACCCTCTTCAACGCCTTTGAGGGCGAGGACAACTACCACATCGGTTTCATGGGCCGGTTCATCCCCTTCTTCCATTTCCCGCTGCCCGGCCTGGCGCTGCTCCTTCCCCTCGGAATGGCGGGAATCATCTTCCGCGCCCGTTCCCGTGCGACCTTTGCCGTCATCTCCATCGCCTGTCTCTACGCCCTGACGCTCATCGTCTTTTTTACCAACATGCGAATCGGAATCCCGCTTGCCGTCATCCTGATACCCTTCGCCGTCCTGGGGATCGCCGATCTCTGGCAGTGGTTCCGTGAGTGCCAGACCGGGAAAATTATTGCCTTCGGCGCGGTGGCGTTGGCCTTCCTGATGATTGAATTCATCCCCGTCGCCGGGACGGGGGACATGACCGCCTACTACAACGCCCACGCCATCAACCTGGCCACCAAGGGATTTGAACCGGAGGCCGTCCGCTACTGGCAGGAATCCGCCGCGATGAATCGCCCCTATTCGGCCTATGCGAACTACGCCCTGGCGACCGTCTCCCTCCGGAGAGGTGATCCGGAGGCGGGGAAACGCTACCTGGCGCAGATCCCCGATGCCTCTTTCGTTGCGGCGCAGAAGTACGAGCTGCTGGGAGATATCCTTTGGCGCGAGGGACGAACGAACGAGGCCGTCGCCGCCTACAGGCGCTCGCTCTCGATCAACGCGGGACAGCGCCAAGTATATATGAAGATGATCCGGATTTTTGAGACGTTCAATCCATCCGAAGCGACCCGTTTGCGCCAACAACTCGCCTGGGTCGCTTCTTTCTATCCTGCCGAGTAACCGTTATTCCAGCAGCTTCTCTGCCCCGGAGACCATGACGGTGGTTTTTCCGACGGCCTGCTGGTCATGGTGGGCTATCACCACCATAAAGGGGATATTGCCGTTGGGATTGAGGCGATCGCCGGTTACATTGCTGCCCAGAGGCTCGGAAAGCATGCGTTTGAGCTGGTTTTCCGATAAGGTCGCCAGCTCGCCATCAGTGAGGATCTTGCCGCAAAATGAGGTCCATTCTCCGATAATGCTGCCGGCGGTATCGTATAACCTGCCCCTTACCTGCACGCGCGTCAGAGGGTACTTCCCCTTGTTGACGACCGTGCCTTCCACCACGCGCAGATTACCCATGAGCCAGTTATTGACAAAATGCTGCCGCACATCCTGCGGAATCGCCTGCCCCCATACTGAACCCGGCTGCCCGATGAGATTTTCCGCCCAGGGGAAATACGGGGAGAGCGCATCTGCCACTCGCTGCCGGTCTTCAGGAAAAACCCCGATATAGACACCGGTCAATACTATGATCACGAGAAGCACCAGTAAGATATAGGCAAAAACTTTCAGAACGGGATGCATTTTATTCTTTTCTTCGGCCCCCGTTGGTTTCAGCCGGGCGCTCACATCCCTGGTCAAGCCTTCGCTTTCGACGCTGAACATATCATCGTCAAATTCCTTGACCGACGAACCTGGCCTGGCTGCATCGTCAATCGCATCCTGGATTCCCTTCACCCGGGACAACAGCTTGGCGTCGCTCGTTTGTCCGGAAGTGGTTTCTGCGCTGTCCGGCTGGATAGAGAGAATAGGTTCCGTGGGAGAGGTCGTGGCACCGCCGTCCGGGACTGCTGCTTTATTATCCGGCTCCGCTGGAAGGCTGGCCTGTTTCTCCCAGGAGGGATTATCCTGAAAAAACACGTCCTGGCAACGGCCGCACCGGACCCATACGCCCTCCCCGGTCATGATTTGATCGTCAAACCGGAAATCAGTCTCACACTTTCTGCACCTGATAATCATCATCTTCTTCTCTCCATTAAAACATTCATCCCCTGATAACACAAATGTCTGGTAAAAAACGGGCCTTTTCATTGAAATCCAGGCCGTAACCCACAATAAAACCATCTTCGACGGTAAATCCCACATAGTCGGCTTCGAAATCCACCTGCCGCCGGGCGCGCTTGTCCAGAAAAGCGCATACCTTGATGGAACGCGGATTTCTTTCCTGCAGCCAGTTTACCAGCCAGGTCAGGGTAAGGCCACTGTCTATGATGTCTTCCACAATAAGAATCTCCTGGTCTTTGATGGAGGTCTCAATATCCTTGGTCATGACGACCTTCCCGGAGCTCGTGGCGTCAGCGCCGTAACTGGCCAGCCGGACAAAATCTACGCGGCAGGGGATGGAGAGGCAACGGATCAGATCGGCCATGAAGATAAAGGCGCCCTTGAGGATGCCGATCACAATGAGCTCCCGCCCCTGATAGTCGCGGGAGATATCGGCCGCCAATTCCTTGACCCTTTTTTCAATCAGCTCCCGCGGATAGAGAATTTCTCTTTGCAGCGTTTCCAAATTCACGAGCCCCCATATTCCGGCGCATACACTACCGAAGGTAACAAATACTGTCAATGAAAATCATGAAGGCGAATAAAATTGCAGATCAGAGGCAAAGGTGCTAAAGAAGCGCGCCGTGATCATAGGGGTTAGGGGGTCAGGAGCAAAGATGGACTGGGAAGATTTGCTGATAGCCGTGGAAAAACCGAGCCGCTATTTGGGGACGGAGGTCAATGCCGTGCGCAAGGGGCGGGAAGCGGAGCTGCGGTTTGTCCTGGCCTTCCCCGACACCTATGAAGTCGGGATGTCGCATCTGGGCATCCAGATCCTCTATGAACTGCTGAACCGTATCCCCACCGTGGCCGCGGAAAGATGCTTTGCTCCCTGGCCCGATATGGAACGGCTCCTGCGGAAAAAAAACCTCCCGCTGACTTCGCTGGAGACGCATCGGCCTCTTGGCGCCTTCGACCTGGTCGGATTTTCCCTCCAGTACGAGCTATCTTATACCAATGTCCTCAACATGCTGGAATTAGGCGGTATTCCCCTTTTATCTTCCGAACGTGGGGAAGGAACGCCGGTCATCATCGCGGGCGGCCCCTGCGCCTTCAATCCCGCGCCTATGGAGGCCTTTATTGATGCCTTCGTCATCGGCGAGGGGGAAGAGGCAATTTTGGAAATTGCCGCGGTAGCCCTGATCATTAAGAGACGGGGCGGGAGTCGCGCCGCTATGTTGTCCGCCCTGGCCGACATTGCCGGCATTTATGTCCCCGCCCTGCATGAGGAAGGAAAACGGATCCGCAAAAGGATCGTCAGCGACCTGAATAGGTGGTGTTTGCCTACCCGGCCGGTGGTGCCGCTCATGAAGACCATCCACGACCGCATCACACTGGAAATCGCGCGTGGTTGCACGCGGGGCTGCCGTTTCTGTCAGGCGGGGATGGTCTGGCGGCCCGTACGGGAAAGGGAGCAGGCCGGAATCGAAGGCATGGCCGAGGGGCTGCTCTGCGCCACGGGCTATGACGAGATTTCCCTGCTATCGCTAAGTTCGGGCGATTACAGCCGCATTGAACCGCTGCTCGCCACCCTCATGGAACGGTACTATGAAAAACGGGTTGCCCTGGCCCTGCCCTCTCTCCGAGCCGAAACCCTGACCAGAAGTCTCATCGAAAATATTCGCCGGGTGCGCAAGACAAGTTTTACGCTGGCGCCCGAGGCCGGCACCCAGCGCCTGCGCAATATCATCAATAAAGGTAATAGTTCCGGGGAGCTGCTGGCCACGACGGAGCAGGTATTTGCCGCCGGATGGAAGTCCATCAAGCTCTATTTCATGCTCGGCCTGCCCGAGGAGACGCAAGCCGATCTCGAAGGGATCGTGGATCTGGCCTACCAGACGCTGAAAACCGGTCAGCAGCGCGGACAGGTCACGGTCAGCCTTTCCACCTTCGTGCCCAAAAGCCATACGCCCTTCCAGTGGCAAAGACAGATCAGCCTGGCCGAGACCAAGGAACGGCAGTTTTTCCTGAGAGACCGGATCCGCCACCGCAATATCAGCGTCAAGTGGCACGACGCCAAAACCAGCCTGCTGGAGGGCATCCTGTCGCGCGGTGACGCCCGGACCGGTGAGCTCATCGCCGCCGCGTTCCGCCTCGGCTGCCGTTTCGACGGCTGGACGGACCAGTTGCGCTTTGACCTGTGGGAGCAGGCGATGACGCAGACGGGCGTCAATGCTGAGCCCTATCTGGAGGCACGGGATCATAACCGGGAGCTGCCCTGGGACAGGATAGATTGCGGCGTGAACCGTGATTTTCTGCTGGATGAGGCCAAGAAGGCCCTGGCCGGAGAAGCGACGCCCGATTGCCGCAACGGACTTTGCCAGGACTGCGGGGTATGCGATCAGGAGACCATCAGGGTCATTACGGCCGCCGCACCTGGGCCTATTCCAAAACCCGCTCACCCTGAGCCCTTCGACCCTGCTCAGGAGATGCTTGTCGAAGGGCAGCCAATTTCATTACAGGCCAAGGCAATAGCTGCCGGAGAAACTGGCAAACTGTTCCGGATAAAATTCGCCAAGCTACATACCGCACGCTTTTTATCGCATGCCGAACTGTCGGAGGCATTGATCCGCGCCATCAAACGCCAGGGCCTGACCTTCGTATATTCCCAGGGCTACCACCCGCATCCCCGGATTTCCTTCGCCATAGCCACCTCCGTGGGGATGGAGAGCCAGGCGGAGTACGCGGATATTCAAGTCGTCGCCTGCGCGCAGGAACCGCTCCAACTGCAAGAGGAGATCAATGCCCTGCTGCCGGCGGGACTGGAAATCCTCGATATCAAAGCAATGACGCCCCCAGCCGGGAGTTTATCCACCCTGGTGACGGGATTTACATATACCATCACCCTGCCGGCAAATGACAGCCTCGATCTCACCGGGATGAGGGGAAAAATGAACGCCTTTCTCCAGTCCAAAACGGTGATTATAATACGGGAGACCGGTGAGAAAAAGGTCGCCAAGGACATCCGCTCCTTCGTGTCCCGACTGGTTTTAGATGCCGAAAAACGCGCGTTGATCCTCACAGCGCTGATCAGCCCGGAAGGAACAGTCCGGCCGCTGGAAATACTGACGCACGTGCTGGGGATAGGTCCCGAGGCGGCGTTACAGGCGCGGATAGTCAAAACGGAAACCCATTGGGCCGTCAATAAATAAATTCTATTGACAAATGGCATCAAACTTCTGTATGAGTGCGAACCAAAATTCGTTATAAGGATTCAGCTATGTATGCAGTCATAAAAACAGGTGGAAAGCAGCACCGGGTTTCAGAGGGAGAGATGCTGTCCATAGAAAAAGTCGCGGGCGGCAAGGGCGACGAGGTCGTCTTCAGCGAGGTGCTGATGGTCGCCGACGAGAATAACGTCCGCGTGGGCACACCCGTCGTGGAAGGCGCCAAGGTCATCGGCGTGATTATGGAACAGAAGAAAAACAAGAAGATAGTCGTCTTCAAGATGAAGCGCAGAAAAGGCTACCACAAAAAGACCGGACATCGCCAGCCGCAGACGAGCATGCGGATCAAGGCGATTACCATTTAGCGGAGGCGGACATGGCACACAAAAAAGGACAGGGCAGCTCCCGGAACGGACGGGACAGCAAACCCCAGATGCGGGGCGTAAAGGTTTATGGCGGTCAGGTAATCAGCGCGGGCGGCATCATCATCCGTCAGTTGGGAACGAAGATCCATCCCGGCGTGAACGTGGGACTCGGGAAGGATTATACGATCTTTGCCAAGATAGACGGCGTCGTAAAATTTGAACGGTATGATAAGACCCGCAAAAAGGTTAGTGTTTACGCGGCAGCGGAGGCATAAACAGACAATGCAGGGGCAACCGCGAGAGCGTAAATGCCCCGGGCCGATGCACAAGATTATTATCGAAGCATATTAAAAGGCACTTCAAATAGTGCCTTTTATTTTTTATGATACCCACATGACGGTACGTCGTCACAAAGGACAATGAAAATCTCCCCTAACCCCTCTTTAGGAAAGAGGGGGAGTAGATTGTTTCATTTTTGCCAAAGAGGGGGAGTAGGGTGTTTAATTTTTGCCAAAGAGAGGAAAATAACGTCCCCCTTTAGTAAAACAACTAAATCTTCCCTCATTGGCAAAGGGATACAACTAAACTTCCCCCTTTAGAAAAGGGGGATTGAGGGGGATTTGAGGTTCATTTTCAGATGAAATTCATTGACGAGGCAAAAATTCTGGTCAAGGCCGGCGACGGCGGGCAGGGTTGCGTGAGCTTCCGGAGGGAAAAATTCATCCCTCACGGCGGGCCGGACGGCGGCAACGGCGGCCGGGGCGGGGACATCATCCTCATCACCTCGCGTAGCCACAGCACGCTGCTCGATATGAAATACCGCCAGCATCACACGGCCAAGCGGGGCGGGCACGGCTCCGGCAACAACCGGACCGGGAAAGACGCGATAGACATTGTTTTGGTCGTCCCGATGGGCACTTTGGTAAAAGACGATGCGACCGGGGAGATTCTGGCCGATCTCACCGAGGAAGGGCAGCGCTTTATTGTGGCCAAAGGCGGTATCGGCGGCAAAGGCAACGCCTGGTTTACCTCGTCCACTTATCAGGCCCCGCACTTTGCCCAGGAAGGCATGCCCGGTGATGAACGCTGGGTAAAGCTGGAGCTGAAACTCCTGGCCGATGTGGGGATCATCGGCTTCCCCAATGTGGGAAAATCGTCCTTTATCGCCCGGGTGTCGGCCGCCCGACCCAAGATCGCCGATTATCCCTTCACGACCCTGACGCCCAATCTCGGCGTCGTAAAATACGGCAATCTGGAATCATTTGTTATTGCCGACATACCGGGACTGATCGAAGGCGCCCATCAGGGGTTGGGCCGCGGCATAAAATTTCTGCGTCATGTGGAAAGGACGAAAGTGCTGCTGCATATCATTGACATTGCCGACGGCGATTGTCCGGGCGCCTGGGAGAACTATCTGACCATCAACGGGGAACTGGAAAAGTTTTCCGCCGATATGATGGAAAAGCCGCAGATCGTCGCCATCAACAAAATTGATCTCCCGGACACGCGGGAAAAGTTGGAAATAGAGCTGGCCCGGTTGGAAAAAAATGGTATAAGGGCCTACCCCTTTTCCGCCGCGACGGGCGAGGGCACAAGAGATATCCTGAATGAAATGATTCGCCTGCTGGGCAGGTAGGTAACACTCTCGTGGCGGCGCACCGTCACCAAGGACAATGAAAATCTCCCCTAACCCCTCTTTACCAAAGAGGGGGAATAGAGGGTTTCCTCTTTACCAAAGAGGGGAACAAAATATCCCCTCTAGCAAAGAGGAGAATAATAACCTCCCCCCTTTAGCAAATGGGCGCAAAATAACCTCCCCCTTTAGCAAAGGGGGATTGAGGGGGATTTGAAGTTCATTTTCAGATGAGAGGCAGTTGTATGTCCAATAGTATAAGAGAAGACATACTGGTCCCGGTCAAAAAGGTCCTGATCAAAATCGGCAGCGCCGTGCTCACGGGCGCCGACGGCCTGGATCTGGCCATTATTGATCAGTTGGTCGAGGAGATCGCCCGGCTGAAAGGCCAAGGCTATCAGATCATCATGGTCACCTCCGGGGCCATCGCCTCGGGGAAGCACCGCATGGGGATTACGGGCCCCTTGAAAAGCATCCCCCAGAAGCAGGCCGCGGCCGCCATCGGTCAGGGGAGGCTCATGCGCGTCTATGCCAACGCCTTCGGCAAACAGGGCATCCACGTCGCGCAGATCCTGCTCACCATGAGCGACCTGACCGACAGGAAGAGATTCCTGAATATCAAAAACACCCTCTCTACGCTCGTCGAATGGGGCGTCATTCCAATCATCAATGAAAACGACACGGTGGCCGTTGACGAGATAAAATTCGGCGACAACGATCACCTGGCCGCAATGATGGCGAACCTCATCGAAACCCACTTAGTCATCAACCTGACCTCGACGGATGGCCTTTACGACGGCAACCCGACGGTCTCCCGACAGGCGAAACTCATAACGCTCGTGCCGGCCTGCACCGACGAAATTGAAAAAGTGGCGACCGAAGACACGACCTCCGTCGGTTCCGGCGGGATGAAAAGCAAGGTCAAGGCCGCCCGGAAGGTAACGGCCTGCGGGATTCCTTACATCATCGGTCCCGGGAAAGAAAAAGGAGTGCTTGCAGCCATCTTTTCCGGCCGGGAGAAAGGCACGCTGTTCCTGCCCGTGCGCCAGCACTTGAAAAGCAGAAAGTCCTGGATCGCCTTTACCCTGAGACCGCGGGGACGTTTATGCCTTGATGCAGGGGCCCGGAAGGCCATCCTGGAGGACGGCAAAAGCCTCTTGCCTTCCGGCATCATAGGCGTGGAAGGCAATTTTGAGGCCGGCGATGCCGTAACCTGCGTAGATCGCGAGGGCGCGCCCCTGGCCAACGGCCTCGTCAATTACAGCGCCGCAGAGATCATCCGCATCATGGGTTTGAAGACTTCCGAAGTAGAGGGAGCCCTCGGCTACAAGGATTACGACGAGGTAATCCACCGCGACAACCTGGCCGTCACGGGGAAAAAGCGCTAAGCTGAAATAATTGAGGTTTATGCGGTCTATACTCCTGTTGGCTCTGATTATCCAAAGTCAAGGGCGCCTTGTTTGAGCGTCAGGTACTTAGCCAATCCTTCTGCATGAACCAATGCGTCAGGCAACGGTAGACGTTCCAGAGCCCGGGGTTCAACCTTTATGGCATCTCCACCATAGGATTTTCCAACCTTCTTGAGATTACTGATAGTCTCTGCGTTCGAGAGAACCTTCCAGAGATGTTCGATAAATTCAGGAGACGAATGTTTTGGATAAACACACAGCAGGCACGTCAGGGGAACCACGTCAGCACGATTTCTGATGAAACGCGCACTTCTTCTGCCGAGATAGGCAAACAGGATTGGCGGAACTTTGCGTACCTCCATCCGATACCACGGTCTTCGCGTCTTTATGAGAGTTTTATCTGGCAGACCTCTTCTTTCGCCGTCCTCGAGATATTTCTGCACAGACCCCGGAAGCTGATCAAGTGACATCCCGTTGACGTTCAATAATCGGGTTGGTCTCCCCTTGTCTTCAAGTCGGCTAATATCCTCCGGATTAAAGTACTCACCTTGGACATCTCGCATTCTTCCCAAAGCCTTTACCAGCAAGGTATCTGGAATTTCCAATTCCTTGGCGCGCGCTGATGTCATAAAGAAGAAATCATTGTCACCCGTGACAATGCCACGCATAACGGAGGCAAAATCGCCAAGAGTGTATTGATGTTCGGCATCGTCTGACGGTGGTCTTGACAACCCAGTAGTGAGAGCTTCGGACAATAATCGGCGATGGACTTGGATGCCTTTGTAGTTTTTCTGCGGTCGTCCCGAAACGAGTGCCGTTACCTCTTTTGGATCTCGATCAAGACATTTCACCCAGTCAAATTCACTGGCCGGTTTTGCTTTGCTGATGAGAAAGACGAGGGCGTTGGTGTCAACATCAGGGAAGGGTGTGGCTTCTGAAGCGAATGCGATGACCGCGTCTAATCTGTATTGAGAACAAATCCATTGCCAAAGGGCATTAGCAAACACACCCTCGCAAATGTCCGCCGAAACAATATAGGCGAGACGTCCCTCGGGGGCCAAAGTCAGGAGCGCCCTGATGAGAAAATAAACATGCAATCCCGCCCGCCCGTCAATATGCCGCCCAGTCGCCTTACGCGCAAACTCTTTTAGATGCTCTTTTTGTGCCGGCGATAAACGGTGATGGCGGATATAGGGGGGGTTGGCAATTATGGCTGGGAATAGTTCTGATGGTGGATCGAGAACGAAATCCCTAATTTCTACGTTTCCTAAGTCTTCAGTGACCAACCCCGATATTCTGGCTTGGTCAATCACCTCGGGGTCAATATCACGGCCGAATAGCGTCAGATCAAAGTCGTGCGATTGAGCGTAGCGCTTTGCCGCACGAAAGAAGACACCCTGGCCCAGAGCAGGATCAAGCAAGCGTGATGGTTTTCCCCGCAAAACATAGGCCACCATGATGTCCGCTGTCCAATCAGGCGTCCAGAACTGCCCTTTCTTGCGCTGATCTTCCCTCTTTACTCCTGAGCGAGTGAGTTTGTATGCTTGTGTCTTTGGCATGTCAACCTACTCTGAACGAGTCCAAGACAGATAATGCTTCGACAGACAGCCTCGACTTTCCTCCAACAAATCGGACGTATGGGAGGATATGTCCATTCTTATCAGTGATTGAGTCTGCCACCAATTCCGGTTCGACGATTGTTGTGGCCAACGGATAGGCATGCCTGTAGTAAATCTTGTAAATCACCTTTTTTGTCGTGGCGCCGCCCGGAGCCTGGAACACCTGCTCGGTTGGTTCAATGTCACCTTGCGAAAACAGTTTCTCTGCGTCCGCAAGTGATATACCAAACGCCTCGTCAAAGAACGCGTGCCAAACGTGAATCTGTATCTTTCTTTTACTCTGCCAGTTATTCAAGGGTGCTCTGTCTTCCTCCTTGATGATAATCGTTGGGAGGACCGCCGCTTTCTTTAGACCTTTACGCCCGCCTAGACGTTTCTGTGGAGTAAGCGGTGTTGCATAATCCGGCATCTGCTTGGCCCTCCAAAGACTGTTCTCGCATTCAACGGCAATGACTGCGTGTTCCAGCAGGTCTTGCATCTTCGCGTCGTCTTCCGTTGTAAAGGGCAATTCACTCAGTCCGTTCAATCCCTTGACCGCAGAGTCAACCTTGGCTCTATCCTGCACCCGATAAATCAATAAGTCAGGCCGCTTGATCTTACCCAGTCCAGCCTTTTCCAACCGCTCGAAATAGAGTTCAAACGCCCGGACATCGTTATCTGGAGCAGTTCCGCTCGGACCATACGGCAGTGCAAAATACTTGCCGGTCGCATTTACTGCCTGTGTCAACCGTTCTTCGCTCCACACACCCTGAGACCATCGCATGAGAAAGTCGCTGCCGCGAAGGCGTCGTGGGTTGAGCAAGAAATCTGCCCAAGGTGCGCTGCCCATTGCCCGGAGTGCCATACGAACTTCTTCCATCGAGACGGACAAAACCTTCTCGAAAGGGTGTTCTGAAAGTCTGTTCATGTTTTTCCTTTCCTTGAGCCAATAATCATTTGATTTATCGGCATAGTACACGATTGGAGCAAATGTAGAATACGCGCCTGTCTGTTCCATGTTTAGACTATCATAATTTGCATTTGAAATCTGTTACAATAATGAGATTTTCCTGACTAACTCTTTAAGAAAGCCCGCATCAACCGGGTCAACCATAAATAATGCGTCTCACGATTTTTCCCCGTAGCCAAATTCCTTCAGTATTTTTGCATCTTTAGTCCAGCCTGGGCGGACTTTGACGAACAACTCCAGATAAACCCGCGTGGCGAAGAATTTTTCCAGCGACAGGCGGGCCGCCGTGCCGATCTGCTTCAGCATGGTCCCCTGCCGGCCGATCAGGATGCCTTTATGGGAATCCTTCTCCACGTTGATGACGGCCTGGATGCGCAGCAGATTGCTTTTCTCCACCTCCTGAAATGCCTCCACCACCACGGCCAGGGTATAAGGCACCTCCTGCCGGACCAGCAGGATAATCTGTTCCCGGATCAGCTCGGCGGCAATAAAGCGCTCCGAACGATCGGTCATCATGTCTTCCGGGAAGTACTCGGGGCCTTCGTTCAGGTGCGGCCAGATTTCCTCAAGCAGGATGGCAACGCCGTCTCCGGTCCGGGCGGAGATGGGGACGATGGCCGCAAACGGGAAAAGGCCTTGGAAGCGCTCGATGAGCGGCAGGAGCTGCGGCTTGGCAACCAGGTCAATCTTGTTGATCGCCAGAATAACCGGTATTTTCAACTCCTGCAACGCCCGGATGATAAATTCATCGCCTTTTTGGCAGCCCGCATCCGCTTCCACCAGGAGGAGCAATAGATCGCTGTTGCCGAAGGTATCCAGCGCGGTGTCCACCATATAGCGATTCAGCAGCGTTTCCGCCTCGTGGATGCCCGGCGTATCCAGGAAGATGAGCTGGCCTTCGGGCAGGTTTTTGATCCCCATGATCCGATTGCGCGTGGTCTGCGGTTTGTGGGTGGCAATCGCGATCCGCTCCCCCACAATGTTGTTCAAGAGCGTTGACTTCCCCACGTTCGGCCGGCCGATGATGCCGATAAATCCTGACTTAAACACTGGTTTCTCCTTTGCTGATAACCTCTCAAATACATGTAAAAGTATGAAATCCCCCTAACCCCATCCCGTCAAGGGAGGGGAACACATTTTAAAGAGTTTTGCAACTACCGCCCCAGGCAGCAATTGTCAATAGACGGACAAGTCGGCCATTTTCAGCCGCTCCGTCTTGCCCGCCGAGGTCACCACTAAACATCCCCGGGGCTGGTTTGAGTCAACGGCTACAGTAAGCGACGACAGGGAGAACTTCTCTTTAATCACCTCGATATTGCGGTTTTTAGGACCACGGAAGGTTGCAACATCTTGCGGAGACAAATAAATGACAGCATCCGCGCCCCCTGCGTTCAGGATGTTCAGGAGCCGGACCGCCAGATCGAAAAAAATTGCTTCATCCACCAGGGAACGGAAGGCGGGATGGTAAGGGCCGGCCACAATGCTGCCCGGCTTTTCCAGAGCCGGCGTCGCCTGGAGGCCCAGGCGAATGACGGGGATGCCGGCCGCCGCAAATTTGCTCAAGGCCCGCTGGCAGGCGGTTATGGCCTCCGCCATGCTGAGGGGCTGATAATCGCCGCGCGCCCACATCGTCGCAAGCTCCGTGCCGGCCAGGACCAGCGTGGGATGGATTCGTACCGTGTCGGGAGCCAGGGCGATTGTTGCCGCCACGGTCCGGGCAAAGCCTTCGCTGCTGTCTCCCGGCAGGCCCACCATCAGATGTATTCCAGTCTCCAAGCCGCGGCTCTGGAGAAGTTCCATGGCCTGACGAACATCGGCGGCGGTATGCCCCCGCCGTGACAAACGCAGGACATCGTCCGCAAGCGACTGGGCGCCGATCTCCACCGTCCGGACATTCAATGCTTTGAGAAAATCCAGGCCCTCGGCATCAATATAATCCGGCCGCGTAGAGATGCGGATACTTTCTACCTGCCCCTGCCTGATGAAGACATTAGCCAGCTCGAGCAGTTCCCGCTGACGCTCCCGGTCTATCCCGGTAAAATTGCCGCCGTAGAAGGCAATCTGCACGGGTCCTTTCTTGCGGCGGCGACTGCTCAGGCAGGCAGCAACCGTCTCCCGCAGGCTGGCCTCAGTGATGCGCGGCTGGTCGGCGCCTACCGCCTTTTCCTCATTGCAGTAGATGCAGCGCTGCGGGCAGCCCTGCTGGAGAACAAAGATGGGAATGATCAAAGGCGGCATTATCCTGTCTCGCCCGGAACATCATTATCATTTAAGACATTGGATTCATTTAATATTTCCAGCGCCTTTTTGGCCGCCTGCTGTTCGGCTTCTTTTTTGTTTTTCCCCGTCCCGCAGGTGTCGAGGACGCCGTTTACTGTCAACCTGATCTCAAAAAGCTTGTTATGGTCCGGCCCATACTCGCCGACGAGGGCATACTGGGGGATTGTCTTGAAGCGGTTCTGGGCTGTCTCCTGCAGGGTGGTTTTATAATCCCGATAGATCAGCTCCCGCGTGTCGGCGATAATCAGCGGGGCAAAGAGCCTGCTTACAAAAATCAGGGTTTTAGCGAAACCGCGATCCAGATACAGGGCGGCAATTACGGCTTCAAAGGTATTGGCCAGCAGGGAGTTCTTCTCCCGGCCGCCGGAGATCTCCTCCCCCTTGCCCAAAAGCAGATAATCGCCGAGGCGGAAGCGGCGGGCCAGTTCGACCAGCGGCTGTTCACTCACCACCGAGGCCCGGAGTTTCGAAAGTTGTCCTTCCGTATAGGCGGGAAAGGCCTGCATGAGCAGGTCGCTGATGCAAAGCTCCAGCACCGCATCGCCCAGAAACTCCAGCCGTTCATTGTCCTGCACGGCCAAAAGCGGATTTTCGTTGACAAAAGAACGGTGGATCAACGCATTGTCCAGGAGCGCCAGGTCTTGCCAACTGTCATCTAATTGCTGCGCCAGGCCTCTTAGGGAGGTCATTCTTTCTTCAGTCATGGTGTATTATCCTGCCGATAAGTTTACCGTCCCGCACTTCCTCGGCCAGCACCGTCACCAGAGAACCGGGCCGAGACGACTGGCCGTTCCGGACGACAACGGGAATATAATTATTTGAGAATCCCTGCGTCCAGCCGGTCTCCCGGTCCCTTTTCGATTCTAACAACACTGTCATTTCCCGTCCGAGGAATTGACGGGCAAAGGCCTCCCTTTTTTTCATTCCGAGCTGCCTCATGATGCTCCCGCGTATCTTTTTATCGGCTGCCCCGACCTGATCGTTCCGGGCAGCGGCCGGCGTTCCGGGGCGCGGCGAATAGGAAAATACATGCAGATAGGCCAACGGCAGTTCCTCAACAAGTTGCCGGGTATGGGCGAACTCCGCTTCCCCTTCGCCCGGGAAGCCGACCATGACGTCAACGCCGATTGCCGCCTCGGGCAGATAAGTCAGTATTTTATGCGCGAGGCCGCGGAAGAAGGCGCCGTCATAGACCCGGCCCATCGCCGCAAGAATCCCGTCGTCGCCGCTCTGCAAAGGGATGTGCAGATGCCGGCAAAAAATGTCCTTGTCCCTCATAAACTCCAGCAAGGCGTCGGTGATCTCGAGCGGCTCCAGGGAACTGAGCCGCAAGCGCGGCAACTGTTTTATTTCCGCCACCTGTCTGAGCAGTCCCGGTAAATCACAGACCGGTTGCAAATCCCGGCCATAGGCGCCCAAATTGATGCCCGTGAGCACCAATTCCCGGTGACCGGCCTGGCCGATCGTCTGAATGCGTTTAAGTACTTCTTTTCCCGCGAGACTCCGGCTTTTGCCCCGCGCATAGGGAACGATGCAGTAACTGCAAAAGCAGTTGCAACCATCCTGAATCTTCAGAAAGGCGCGCGTCCGTCCGGCAAAGGCCCTGGTCGCCGGGGTGGAAAACTCTGTGACCCGGCGGATATCGCTCTGCACGCTTTGCTTGACACCAGCCGCCATTTCCCTGAACAGGCCGAGAATATCCCCCTTTTCCACGTTGCCCGCCACCATGGTCACCCCGGGCAGCAGGGCGATTTCTTCGGGAAGAACCTGGGCGTAGCAGCCCGTCACGAGAATGGCCGCCCGGGGGTTGTGCCGCGCCGCCCGCCGGATCAGTTGCCGGGACTGGAAATCCGCCTTACCCGTAACGGTGCAGGTATTGATGATATATATATCCGCCGCCCCATTGAAGGCGACAGGGGAATACCCGTTCTCCCGGAGCGTCTCAGCCATACCGGCCGATTCATATTGATTGACCTTGCAACCCAGTGTCGCCAACGCCACGCTAATCAACTCATTCCGCCTCTGAGAACTTTGAAAATGTCTTTCTTTTCATAAAAGTCATCGCGATGTTTGGTGTTGATAGACGATCTCCGCCAGCGGTCAGGGCGATTCTACATTACCAAGCATCTCGTACCCCCGCTGCGCACGTTCCTTAACCAGGGCAAACTTAATGGGTAGAATTTATATAGTCATAATTACAGGCGCTTCAGTAAACCTTATCGGCGTCATGTTGTCAAGTACCTGATGAATAATTAGGTGAGCCATTATTTCGTCCTGAAGTCACCTGAAGGCCAGGATGTCGGAGCCTGTTCTAACCGTTCTTCCCTTTTGCAACGGACAGTAGTATGAAGGGCAGAAACCAAATACTGACCGCCTTACGGAGAAAAGAAAATGACAAATATGCTGCTCGGCGTCACCCTCGCTGCCCTTGTAATCATTGCCGCGTTGATGGTTGTCTTCCTGGTAATCAGGCGCCGACCAGACGCCGATTTTTCCTATTTCAAGCTGCTGGCCGAATCGTGGCAAAAGAATCAGGAACGGGCAGAAACGATCATCCGTGAGGAAATTGCCCGCAATCGAGAGGAAGCTGCCGTTCAGGCCCAGAGGTCGCGGGAAGAACTGAGCGGCTCGCTGGAATTATTGCGCCAGGCGGTAGAGCGGGGGCTTACGGAAATGCAGACCGACAATGCCCAAAAGCTCGAACAGATGCGGAGCACGGTGGCAGAAAAGCTGGAGGGAACGCTGGAAAAGAGGCTCGGCGAGTCGTTCCGGCAGGTCTCCGAGAGGCTGGAAGCGGTTCATCAGGGGCTGGGCGATATGCGGAATCTCGCCGCCGGTGTGGGAGACCTGAAAAGGGTGCTGACAAATGTGAAAACGCGGGGCGGCTGGGGAGAGGTCCAGCTCGGCGCGCTGCTCGAGGAAATACTGGCCCCGGAGCAATTCGGGCGTAATGTCCAGACCCGTGAAAACAGCCAGGAAGTAGTGGAATTTGCCGTCCGGTTGCCGGGACAGTCGGAAGGAGGCAAAGAAAGCGTCTGGCTGCCCATAGACGCCAAGTTTCCCCTCGAAGATTACCTGCGGCTGGCGGAGGCCCAGGACAAGGCCGACCTGGAGGCTGTGGAAAAAGCCGCTAAAATGCTGGAGACGAGCGTCAAGACATGCGCCCGCAACATTTCCGCCAAGTATATCAACCCTCCGCTCACGACCGACTTTGCCATTATGTACCTGCCGACGGAAGGACTTTACGCGGAGGTGGCCAAAAGACCCGCCCTTGCGGAAATCCTGCGGCGCGATAACCGCGTCATTGTTGCCGGTCCCTCCACCTTTGCCGCTCTTTTGAACAGTCTGCAGATGGGCTTCCGCACCCTGGCGATCCAGAAGCGCTCCGGCGAGATATGGGCATTGCTGGGCGCGGTCAAAGCAGAATTCGGGAAATTCGGCGGCGCGCTGGAAGGGGTAAAGAAAAAGCTCGAACAGGCACAAAACTCGATGGAAGACGCCGCCCGTAAATCGCGCGCCATTGAAAGAAAGCTGCGCGATATTGAAGAACTGCCGGATGAGAAAGCGCAGCAGTTACCTCCTGAAAACAGGCCGTCAGACAATGAACCCGCCGGCAATGAGGGGGAGTTTTGAACAACCAACCTTCTGAACTAAAACGTCCGCAGTCGCGCAACGAAGAGACCGCCAACAGCGCCGCTCACAGCATTGGCTTGCTGGCCGCCTTGATTATTCAAGATCATGCTGTTATGATACTCGTTGTAATCCGATTCAATAGTTGAAACTGTGATCGTATAAAGGAATTGCAACCATTGCAAAAATAGAGAACAATATTTCGGAAGCGAGCATTGACACCATGATAAGTTTTTTTAATTTCTTTTCAAAACCACCTAGCCTCAAACAGCTCCCCCTTAAGCGTTATATGATTAAATTTTCTTTGGACCGGCTTGTGTTCGGGGTTGACAGCATCCATATTGATGTCCACATCAGTCCGCAGGTGCACACCATCGTTAAACAGGCGGTGTCTGTTTCAATGATTAAACACAGCCGCTCTGAATACTTTTTTGAGGGCGAAAAAAAAGACCGTCGTGAAAGTGAAAAATCTGCTTTAAAGAATGTTTGCACAGATGTCTTGCTGGAAGGAATAAACACGGCTAAATCCAGGTCTGAAGTTCAAATTGATTTCCTGGGACAGTTTGCTCTGGCAAAAATGTTTATTGAAGAAATCAATGACGGATATCGCAATTTGATAACGAGATTTGAAGTCCTCATCAGAACCTATGAGTTATCTCGACAATATGACCGGGATGAATTGTTCAAAATGGGGGAGAAACTGACTGAAATCAAGCAAAATCAGAAACGGATTATTCGTCTGGTGGGAGAAGAACTGTTTCAGGTAATGGCTGATATTCACGCCAAAAATCTGAAAAATATCCGTGAGTCGAATTTCCCTTCCGAGGACATTCTCCCGGACCACTTTTTCATCAATCCGACACTCCATTGCGATAACGTTGCAGACGATTTTCTTCTGATGGATGCATATGCGCTCTTGATCCAGCGATCCGATGAGCCCGATAAT